>DATDYJ010000113.1:0-8697 GCA_035289025.1 archaeon | reverse complement strand
GATACACTCACGCAGATAATAGTCATCGATGCAATCGGCGTGGTCTTCATGCTGCTTTTCATAGCAGTAGACTGGAAAACCCTGATAAAGGAAAGAAAGCTAAAATTCATCCCGATTAGGCTGCGAAAATCTTAAATACCACATAAGTCCATATTCACTAATGCGTGTAGCATTCGTGATTGCGCTCTCTCTGATATTTTCTCTTACGACTGTTTATGCAGATACCGGTGCCGACGGCACGTGGTGCAACGATTCTGATTATGCAGGCGGAAATTACGTAGGCACGAGCGGTTCCTGTCAGGATGCATCAGGCACATACACCGACTACTGCGAAGGCGACACGGCAAAAGATTACTACTGCACAGGAACCTGGAATGGAACTGCATCGAGCAACGTGCACTGTGCAGCGGGCGGTTACGTTTGTTCTTCCCCGTACACATGTTCAAACGGCGCGTGCGTGCAGAGCACTCCAGATCCCTGCGCGGGCGTGACCTGTAACACCCCGCCGTCAGCTGTATGCGACGGAAGCAACCTCAGAATATATTCATCTTCAGGAACATGCGGCTCGGGAACGTGTTCATATCCGTACAATACGACCAGCTGCCCGAACGGCTGCAGCATCGGCGCGTGCGTGCAGAATGCGACAGTATCGTACTACGGCGCGTGCATAATACGCGACTCGTACACAAACCTTCCGTCATATGACGCGCCGAGTGTCGGCCAGGGATACGCAAAATACAACCTCGGAACTGTAACCAGCTACGAGGATGCAAAATCAAGGTGCATAGATTCGATCTATACAACACCAATGAGCAACTACTGCTCCTCGAATTCGAACACTGTTCAGTGGCAAGTGGCAATTTATACATACAGCAACGGCGCCTATAATTACCAGACCACAGGCTGCGCAAACAGCGGATGCGACTATCGTGCTTGTGCAGCAACAAATACAACCAGTTCTAATCCGACCGGCGGTAGCCCTCCGCCAGCACCAGCGTCTTACGGGGTGAGCGTGTACGGGACTAACAGCGCTTCTATGAGCTGGGTTGATGTAAGTGGTGAGACGATCTATCTGATATATCGAGAGCCGTCTGGCAGTTCCAGAACTCTTGTGGCGAATCTTACATCGAATACGTCATCTTATATTGACAATAATCTACCAAATGGACAGTATAGTTATTATATCAGCGCCTGCAATCCTTATGGATGTTCTTCACAATTGAATATGGGCGGCACTATAGGAATATCGGGAAGCGGAAACACCGCTGAAGCAAATACGTCAACCACGTCGTCACCAAATTGCGTTGATACAGACAACGGGCAGAATTATAACCAGCGCGGGACGGTTACGTATAACCTGAATTATGACGCGGCTTACCGGTACACTCTGAATGACATCTGCTCCGGCAATACGCTTAATGAGTATTACTGCAGTGGTGACACGGCACAAACCGGCTATTACAGCTGCCCGAACGGTTGCAGCGAAGGCGCGTGCAAAACAGGTGAATGCACCAACGGGCAGACACAAACAGCAACTTGCACGGACGGCAGAACATACACAAAATCAAACTGCCTTGAGGGCAAATGGGTTTCAGTAAATTATCTTGTTGATCCATGCAATAATTTCAATACACCCCCGATGTACCGCTACGCCAAGTGGACGTGCGGTGCCAACTACACGACAGTTCAGGGCAGTGAATCGTCGTGCAAGGACGAAGATACGTGGAGGAAATATGCCGAAGCGAACTGCATCGGACGTGGAGTGACTTCCTTTTATCCTGACGCCAGATGCGACAACACCCAATGTGTGTCGGTTGCCTGTGCGTCGCCCCCTGCGGGCTGCTACTATGCAGACGCTACATGGCAGAACGGCTGCCAGAAAGACTGCGGCAGGATTGTTTGCAACCAATGCAATAATAACGGCGTCTGCGAACGGGGCGAGGAAAACAACTGCAAGGATTGCATTGGCGGCGAGTGTCCGCTGACGACGAAATGCGCTGACGGGTCTGTAAAGGCATGCTACAAGGCGGGATCCGTCTGCAATTGCGAGCCGTGCCCTGTGCCTGCCAGCACTCTTCCGACCGGTTGCCGGCAGGAAATGGATCCGAGCGGATTCATACGCGTGATATGTGATAATTACAAGGCGACGTGCCCTGTCATAGATAGGGCTTCTACCGCGAAGTGCAGCGCGAACGGCGGTTACCCGTCAATCAAGCGCGATGCCAACGGCTGCGACCACTTCTATTGCGATTTCGGAAACCAGGGTGCGCCGCCGTCTCTATTTGCAAATACCGAATGTCCTGCATCCGATTCAGCGGCTGCGACACTACAGAAATGTGACAGCCTCGGGATGAAGAGTGTTGTGGCATTCGAGAACGGCTGCAAAATCGCGAAATGTATACAGCAGGGCAATGAATGCCCGGCTATAGGCGGGAGAGAAGACGCTGCGCAGAAGTGCCTCGCAAATAATCAGGTCGTAACTGTTGCTTACGGCAATGACGGCTGCCAGTACCTGAAGTGCGAGCAGCAGGGCTATTGCCAGCAGGACCTGCCGAAGGAGGCGTACTCGAAATGCGCAGACAAGGGCGGACAGCTCATAGTCAACCGCGACGGCAACGGGTGCGTGTCGCAGAGCCAGTGCGTAGGCCGCGGGGACACAAAGAACACTTACGTCGAGAACGTAAACAGCGTCCCTGATTCGTCGGAACTTCTTAGTATCGCATTCAAGCTCGAAAATCTCAGAGTGCAGTTCGACGGGCTCGGGGAGAAATCGGCTGATATAGCAGATTATTACAGGACGACCGGATCGACGGAAGAGAAAAGATTCCGCCGCGTGTCTGACATGTTCTACGCCGCGCGCGACCGCGTAGACGAGATAAAAACAAAGATACGCCAGAAACTCGACACACTCACCCTTGACGACGTGACAGAGATAAAGAGCGACATAAGATACATCAAGGATGTCATAATAAAAGACGTGCTTTACGTGATGCTCGGAAGCGGCGATGACATAGACAAATTAAAGAACGGCACGAAGGATAACTGCGGAAGCGATGACAGATGCTTTAACGACGCTTTGCGCATATGCCAGCCCATGACGTTCCTGCCCAAGGACGGCTTTGTGGTCAACATAAACGGACTTGAGGGCACCAAGTGCATCATAACGGCAAGACTCGGCAACGATGACATGACATGCGGCATAGAGAAGTATTCGCTCGGCATAAAGAACCCCGAAACAGATATTTTCCCGTACTGCACGGGATCGCTTCTGGGAATCATGAAGACTATGTCCAATGAAAAATCCCAGCCCACTGTTGCTTCTCAGCCAGCCATACGGCGGGAAACAGCCGTACAGGCAACCATACCACAGACAACAGAAACATCAACTGCGTCGAGCGGCGGAGGGGGTGGAGGCGGTGAATCGTGCAGCGGCTGCCTTAATAACGGCGTCTGCGATCCGGGCGAGTGCTCGTATTGCGCGGACTGCGGGTGATAATATGAACAAAAAAACTATTTTCCTCATTGCAATCGTGATAGGCTGCTCGATGTTTATCAGCGGCTGCACGCAGCAGACGACAATAAAGAACAGCGAAGAAGTCGGCAAGACAGTGACAAACATAAGCCAGGACGTCGGCGACGTCACGAGCACGCTTCAGGATATAGACAGTTCGCTTGGCGGCTAGTTTTTAAGTCTTTTCTACAAGCTACGAACCATGACAGGGATCATAATAACATACGAAATCGACCCGTCTCCTGCGGGCGTTGTTGTTACGCGTATTGCAGACGTAAGGCCTATCAGTTTCTGCGAAAACGGAAGCTACGTTTTTCCTGCGGGCCTGGGTCCAGTACATTTTCTATACCAGCTAGGGCTTGTACCTAAAGGCGACAGGGCGCTGGTATATTTGCAGCCGCCCGGCGTCTGTACACCAGACTTTGGCTACGGACCTATAACTGGCAGGGTTGAGGTTCGCAAAGAACAGGAAGATCTGCCGGGAAACTATGAAAAATTTCCGCTGATGGAAAGGCATAGGAAGATTTTCATAAGGGAAATAATACCGGACGGCGTGCCGTTCATAGACAAAGAAACTTACGATGCCGTCGTATTAGGGTCATGCAAAGGATTTGAAAAAGTTTTCAAGGAGCTTGGTTTTGAGGCACGTCTTCGTAAAGCCTTATAATTTCATTGCGTACTATTCTCATGAACAAGAAACAATTGCTAGACGAACTTGTAGCAAATAAAGTGCTGAAGACGAAGACTGTTATTGAAGCGTTCAGAAAAGTTCCGCGCGAAGATTTCGTGCCCAGTGACTACAAAAAACACGCTTACGTTGATGAACCTCTCCCGATAGGAAGCGGCCAGACAATATCGCAGCCGCAGACCGTTGCAGCTATGACTGAGAGTTTGGACGTGAAGGAAGGCAATATTGTTCTTGAAGTTGGCGCAGGCAGCGGCTATCAGGCGGCAATACTATCAGAAATTACAGGACCCAACGGACGGGTTATTACAACAGAGATAATACCCCACGTTTACGATTTTGCAAAGAAAAATCTCTCAGGCTACAAAAATGTCTCTGTCGTTAACATTGACGGGTCCCTTGGTTATGACGGCAAATATGATCGTATACTGGTTGCCGCCTCTGCGCCGCGGATACCGCAGCCTCTTATTGACTGTCTAAAAGACGGCGGGCGCATGATTATACCTGTTGGCGACCGCATGATGCTGATAAAAAAGGATAATGGAAAGACAACAGAAAAATTTCTGGGATATTATTCGTTCGTGCCGCTGACCGGAAAGCACGGGCATCGTTCTTAAGGTTTTCATTCATTTTTATTCTCATGGAACAGGTAGCTGAAGATATTCAGGATTATTGGAATGAATATATAGGGTTTGCAATGCTGCTGAGATCTTCTGGTTTTGACAAAGTCAAACGTCTAATCAGAGAAAATCCTGTACAAACATATACCGAACGTTTCCTGCCAGAAATATACGGCGGCTTGATGGACGATGTTAACAAAAATAAAATACAACGGCTTGACAGAGTTGCAAGATACGTGAATAAAGGAGCATCAACGGCTGCGCTTACAGAGAGCGACTTCAAAAGGGCTGTGAACTTAGCTCATCATATAATTTATGGCAAAACAAGGCCGATACCTTATGAAAAGGTCTAGAATATTTAAACTATCAGTTCAATTTCTTCTTCATGATTGACGCTCACTGCCACTTAGAGCATATGAATGCCGAGGAAGTTATAGCGCAAGCCCGCGGAAAAATGACGGCCATAGTCACGTCGATAGCCGACATAAAGGATGCAAAAACCGTAGTAGAGTTACACAGGAAACATCCTGATTTTGTTTTTGCTTGTCTTGGCTTTCATCCTGAGATAATGAAAACATACACGTACAAGGAAATCGGATACTATATGGGTTTCATCAGACAGAATCGAAAAGAAGTGGCTGCTATCGGCGAAGTCGGGCTTGATTATAACTGGATCACAGGAAAGGATGATCAACTGATATCGAGGGAGATATTTGAATTTTTCATAGACCTTGCAAAGGATCTCGACCTGCCGCTTGTGATCCATTCGAGAAACGGTCGGGACAACAAGGAGGGAAGCAATGAAGGTATTGGAGATGCCATAGAAATTCTGGAGAAAAACGGCTGCAAGAGAGTTATGATGCACTGCTTCTCGGGCAGCGAAGGGCAGCTTAAACGCTGTGTAGCCAACGGCTGGATGATTTCTTTCGCAACAGTTATATGCAAGAGCTTCAAGCACCAGCGTCTTGCCAAGATAACACCGCTTGACCAGATGCTGCTTGAAACTGATGCGCCGTGGCTTGATCCTGATTCAAGGGAGCTTGTAAACCGTCCGTGGAAAATCGAGAGGAGCGCGGAAGTAATAGCTGAGAAGCTTGGTATTACAAAAGATGAGGTGCTTAGGGCTACGGAAGACAATGCTAAAATGTTCTTTAAAATAAACGTCTAGATATTAGTCTTATCATGAAAAGCTTACTGGCAATCTTTCTTGTTGTCACGTTGACTCTTATTTCCACAACATCTTTTGCATTCCAGAAGCCCGTCGGTTTTGTAAACGATTATGCCAATATCCTTGCTGACAGATCTGGCCTGGAACAGACTTTGACTGACTACGAACAGAACACCGCTATAGAGATTGCTGTTGTGACTCTGGACAGCGTGCCTGAAGGGTACACGTTATTCAGTTACGGCGTTGATATTTTTCAGGACTGGGGGATAGGCAAGTCTGATGATAACGGAATACTTGTTCTGCTTGTCAAAAACGGCACAGTCGGCAATCGCATGCGCATTGAGCTCGGCTGGGGCATACAGGGTTATATTACGGGTGCTGAGGCCGGCAGAATACTTGACGACGCGATGCCGTACTACCAGGCGGGCGACTACCAGACTGCGACAGAGATTATATTGAGAGAGCTTTCCGATAAACTTGTGGATTATGTTCCCGATAACGCTCAGGACAATTTCTCGCCGATTTATATCCCGCCGGTTTTTGTGATCTACGTCTTTATCTTCGCTATTATAACTATTGCATCTTTTGTAATGCGCAACCGTTGTCCTTACTGCATAAGAGGCAAACTGAAATGCACTGGTGACCGGTGCGTGTGTACTCGGTGCGGCCGCAAAGTCTCGCGAAGACGCAGATATGCTCCAGTCTTTGTTGGCGGTGGCTTCGGAGGCGGCGGCGGATTTGGTGGCTTCGGAGGCGGCAGCTCGGGCGGCGGAGGAGCAGGACGGTAAAATCTTTTTAAGGGTTAGTAAGAAGGATTAGCTATGGCGAAACCATTACAGCAAAAACTTCCTATGAAGTGGATCGGAATAGGCGTGGTAGTTCTCATTGTTTTGATACTTGTTTCGACAGTCTGGGGCTCGTACAACAGTCTTGTCGGGCTGAACCAGAACGTTGACAAATCGTTCGCAGACGTCCAGGCCCAGTACCAGAGACGGTTCGACCTTATACCTAACCTTGTTAATACCGTGAGCGGCGCCGCGGGCTTCGAACAGTCGACACTGACAGAAATAACGCAGCTGCGAAGCCAGTGGCAGACGGCACAGACGCCGGAACAAAGCGTCCGGACTGCGAACCAGTTCGAATCAGCGTTATCAAAACTCTTGCTTATAACGGAAAACTATCCTGACCTGACGGCAACGCAGAACTTCCAGTCGCTGCAGGACTCGCTGACTGAAACAGAGAATATGGTTTCGGTCGCGCGCACGCGATACAACTCGGCCGTACGCGATTACAATGCAGCCGTTCAGTTCTTCCCGTCAAACATAATCGCGGGATGGTTTGGCTTTGCCGCGCGCAGCTATTTCACTGCAACTGATGCCGCGGGCAACACCGTTCCGCAGGTTAACTTTACTTTTTAACTGTCGCCTCCTGAAATCTAATTTATAGAAGGTGTAAAAATGAAAATAATATCTCATTTAGGCCCTAAAAATACGTATACCGGACAAGCAACGAGAATGCTTGCTGAAAGAATCGAGGAAGAAACGGAACTTGTGGATTTGGCGTCGTTAGAAGCAGTTGCAAGGAGCGTAGCTTTACATGAAGCAGACATGGGTGTGATGGCTTATTACAACTACCTCGAGGGGCTTGTACAAGAATGTCTGGATTTAATCTATGAGAATGATCTTAAAATAACAGGAATGCAGAGATTACCGATAGTATTATCTCTTGGTGCTCATAGTGAAAACCACAGCACTGCTGAAGTGTATTCACACCCAAAAGCACTTGCGCAATGTTCTGGATGGTTGTGGGATCATTACAGAGACAGCAAACAAATACCAACTACAAGCACAGCAGCAGCTGCACAGAGAGTAGCAGAAGCAAAATCTGGATTGGCAATAGCAAGCTCTGAAGCATTAAAAAAATATGGGTTGGATTTAGTTGGAGAAGATATTGGAAATAAAAGATATGGCAGAACAAATTTTACAGATTTCTATCTTGTTGCCAGAGAAAATGGGTGTGCATTTGATAAAACACGGGAATACCTTACAATGGTAGCAATAACTCCTCATGTAGATAGACCAGGATTACTGGCAGAAATACTTCAGCAGACAGCATATCACAACCTAAATAATGTAAAAATACATTCCAGACCAGCTTTAGATGATGTAGCGATAGAGGGACTTGAACCACAGATGTTTTATCTGGAGGTCGTGGGGCATCGAAATAATGACGATATGAGAAGGTGCATCGATTCATTGAGGTACAAAATGAAACCGGAAGGCAGAGATATCGAAGTAGTCAGGGTTTTAGGTTCTTATGAAAGACCTTAACACTGATTTTTCTTTTTTATCCAAGATATGACCATTGAGTGCTGGCATAATTTTAAACATATCGCAGGAACGCGCCTATGCCGCCAAGTTCAGCAAACTGCTGGCCTTCTCTTGTGTCCGTGGATACGGTAATCACTGTTGATCCGTAGTTTTCCGCCAGCTTCTCTAGGAAGTCGAACGCGTCTTCATCTCCCATTATGCTGAAACCCGGCTCGCTCGGCTTTGTCGTCGAGAATACCGTCTTCTTTTCTTCCGTCTGCGTGTTTAACAGCTCGTACACATGAAGCTGGCAGCCCTCGCTGACTACAATGCGGTCTACTGCGCCGTTCTCGGTGCGTTTTATCACTTCGTTTATGCCGTAGACTCCGCGTCCGTGCGGCTTC
>DATDYJ010000112.1:0-8095 GCA_035289025.1 archaeon | reverse complement strand
TGCGAAGGTCGCGTCATTCCAATTAGACCACGAGCCCAGTAGTATCATTTTCCGCAGACACTTTTTTAAAAGGGCTTCACGAGCCCGTTTGACTATATAACGAATTCATTTATATTTAAGAATCTGATATCAGGCCGCGTTGCTTTCAGATCATTTATTGTGAAATCGTGTGTTTTCTTATCATATGTCTGGCAGCAGTCTTTCACAACCGTTATATCAAAACCACGATCATACGCATCCTGAACGGTGCTTCTCACGCAAAGATTTGTCAGTATCCCGCAGACAACTATTTCCTTAACTTCTTTAAGTTCTCTCTCAAGCGTTGTCTTATAGAACGGGCTTATTCTGTGCTTGGTAAGAACCGTATCTGTATTCTGCTTGTGAAGCTCTTCAATAATTTTCGTGCCTTTAGACTTCTCAGACCAGTTTTCATTTCCTTCAACATGTCTTGTAAAAATTATTTTGTACCCATTACTGCGGCAGAAGTCTATCAATTGGTTGGTTTTACTCAGAAGTGATTTGAGATCTCCGAGATATTCTTCCGACTTCTTGTTTCTCCATTCATTTTCAAAATCTATCAGTATGAGAGCTTTTTTCATAGTATCACTTTTTTCAATTTCGAAATTATCAAATCTGTTATCTCATCAGGAGTCTTGTGGCCTGTATTTATTACGATATCAGCATTTTTCTTCTGGTAAAAATAATCAAAACCGTATATTTTTTCCCAGTTTTTCCTCTCCAACTTCTCTTTCTCTTTTAGCTCCTTTGAGGCGACATTAATCGAAACATTGCCCCGTTTTGCATATCTCTTTGATCTTACCGAGTCGGACGCTTCTATCCAGACGCATAAGTCTGAAAATTTCTTGGAAAAATGTATCTGAAGTTTTCCGTCTATAACAACATTACCGCGCTTGGCATGCTGCTGCCCTATAATGTCGGATTTTATGTGAAATTTTTTTAGTTTTGCGGCTGGAAGTTTCCACATATCTATTGCTTTCTCCGTCTCGTTATTCATTTTTGAATGGCGCTTGTTATAGTCGCCGACGGAAAAGTGTTTCAGCTTCAGTTTCTTTGCAAGAAGCTTTGCGACAGTAGAAGACCCGCTGCCAGGCTTGCCTGAAATAACAACAACAACCATGCTATCACTTGTCGAACTCTGTTTAAAAATGTAATATCTAATTCTTCCTTATGGAATACGATGAATTCGTCAAGACGCTCGACATAGAAGAGAAGCTGGACTGGCGCGAACTGGCTACGTTTGTACCCAACAAGGTCCTGCCGATTTACAACTGGTTCTACTACAAGGAAGGCTTCGCAAAAGGCATGGTCGAAAAGCTCATTGAGATGTTCTCGCTCAAAGAGGGCGACACTGTTCTGGACCCGTTCTGCGGCTCCGGCACAACGCTGCTGGCCTGCAAGCAGAACGGCATCAACGCAGTCGGCCTCGACGTTCTGCCCACGGCAATATTTGCAAGCACTGTCAAGGCCAAAAATTATGATCCCGAGAAGCTGAGAGACGAGGCAAAGGTCCTTTTCCGCAGGAAATTCCGCAAGCTCGAATGGGTATTCCCGAAGATCATGCGCGCGATGGTAAACAAATACGCGCTCGAGGACATAGCTTTCTTTTCGAATACTATAGACGGTCTTGAAAACAAAGACTTCTTCACTCTCGCACTGCTCAACGCCTCGATAAAGGTAAGCTATGCGTGGAAGGACGGCGGAGTCATAAAGATAAAGCGCCATCCGACACCGCCTCTGCGAAAGCTGTTCCTGCGTAAAGTTTACGGGATGATCAAGGATGTGGAGTCGGAGAAGGCATCGCAAAGCGGCATTCGTGTTGTCCAGTGCGATGCGCGTACAATGACCGTCGATGACAACAGCATAGATGCCGTTATAACGAGCCCGCCGTATCTCAACAATATAGATTACACAAAGCTCTATGCTATAGAGGACTATTTCATGGAAATGCGCCACGTGCCGCATTTGCGTTCGTTCATGGGCTTGCGCGACAAGGAGGAGAAAAAGGAAGCCTACTTTGATGATATGGAAAAAGTGCTTGCGGAAATGCATAGAGTACTGAAGCCGTGCGGTAAGGCGGCTATAGTTATAGGCAACGCATGGCTGGACGGGGAGATAGAAAGTGACTTCATAACAGCATGGCTTGCCCATAAAGTCGGTTTCAAGGTCGAGAAGATTTACGTATTGAACAAGAGGTTCGCGCTTGAAAACCGCACAACCAAGAAAGGTGTTCTTCGGGAAAGCTTACTGATTCTTACAAAGATCTAGATATCCGATATTTCAGGTCGTTGCCTCAAAGCATGAATTCGTCCTTTTAAGGATTATTGTCATGAGTTTTACCATCAGGTAACATATATGTTCTTAACCCCCCAGGACCAGGACATGATGGAAAGCAGCTTGAAGATAATGGGACATCTCTATGGCGAAATTCGTGCAATGCCAATTTCTGAAGTAATTAAAGACGTATCATCTCTTGGCAGTCGTGCGTCGAGGTATGCCAGAAAAGATAAAAAAGACACTCTTGTCGTAGACGCGATGGCAGAAGATATAATTTCTGGCGGTAACAGCCACCCAGGCCACACAGCTGCCATGCAACGGATATACGATCCACAGGGTATAATAATAACAGAGGAATGCGGCCGCATTCCGCGTGACGCACTTATAGATCACGCGTCACCGGTAATAATGAGCGATCCCATGGATTCGAGTACTTATTGTGAAGATTTAATGAATCGTCACAGCGATAAAGGCAGGGCAGGTGATGCGTTCGATGCGGAAAGAGCACTCGTAGGTGAGGTGAAAGCCCGCACTCATGCCTGTAACTCGTCGGTCACGCTGTTGAAGGACCACGAAATAAAATACACAATTATTGTTAACATGATGACAGGCGACACATATGTCGGATCTAAGAACGGTGTTTTTCGCGGCAACATAGAATCAGCAAAGTCTGTTGCCGATATATCCGTGCCATTAAAATTCAGCAACGAATACAACCTGATGCTATTGTGCTACAACGCAAAGGGCAAATACGATAACAATCGTCTCGGAACAAATCTCGTGTGCCTGCCGTTGCACGAATCGTCGTGGTTGGGTCCCGTAGGACCGATGCGCTTCGCACATCTGATTGATTTCGGAGACGGTGTGACCTGCGAAGTGGGCACAATAGCACACAACGGAGAGAAAATACAGGAATCACTGCCAAACATAGCGATCGCGTTGTTCTCGAATGATGAGCTCCGTGCGTATAAACTATTCTGCGACAGGGACCACGGAGAGATACGTGGGTCACAGGAACTTACGCCGAATCTTTTGAACAGTCTCTACGACGACGGACCTATTTATCGTACTGGAATAAAAACAAATTTTCTGAACCGTCACCTCTATCCCAGCGAATTCAGGGATACGACGCTTGTGCACGCTGATGGTAACAAACCTGTCTCCTACATGATGAAAGGTATGGTAACAAAAGGCGAGGCCGTGCGCATAGTATAGCTCTTTAAATTCTAGAAAATAACTTATTCTTTCATGAAAATAATATTCCTCGGCACCGGAGGCAGCCACCAGATGCTTGTCACGCAGGAGCGGAAGACTGGAGGCATGCTGTTCGATCTGGATAAAGTAAAATTCGTTGTCGACCCGGGGCCAGGCTCGCTTGTCAATGCGATATCCATAGGCATCGACCCGACCAAGCTGAACGGCGTCATCGTATCGCACATCCACATTGATCATTGCACCGACGCCAACGTGTATCTCGACTGCATAGAAAAGCCGTTCCTCATAGCGGAAGAGCACTGCGTTCTCCAGAAAAAAGCAGATTTCGATTATTTTCCGTGCATAACAGTGTACCACCAGAAGAAATCCGACGTTCACGCGGTAAAGCACGGTGATACCGTTGACATCGGTAACGTCAAAATAAAGGCGATAAAGATGAAGCATTACGAGCCGACGCTGGGCTTTCGTATAACTTGCGGCGATGCCGACGTCGGTTATATTTCCGACGGGGCTTATTACAAGGGCCTTGAGAAGCACTACGACGGCTGCAAGATACTGGTATTCAACGTAATAGTACCGAAAGGCCAGACAGCCAAGACAGACGTTTACATGAGCATCGACGGGATGATAACTTTTCTCAACGGCCTGACGGTAAAGCCGAAACTCGTCATTCTGACACACCTCAACAGCTGGATGATGCGCTCCAACCTGTGGAAACAGGAAAAGATTCTGCAGGAAGCGACGAAGATAAAGAACGTAATCCATGCAGAGGACTTCATGTCTCTGGACCTTGCCACGCTGCAGACATCATTGGCAAAGAAAGATAAGCTGAAACTTTAGTTTTTAAGGGTTGGAGAACATAGTCTGACTATGAAGCTAACTGCTAGGCAGTATTACGTAAATGTAGTTTAGCCTCAGCTAGTCAAAACTAGCACCCTGCTTCTCATCATCTTTGTAAAAATATGGCAGGGCCATACCTTGGTAATAAAGGGAAGATATCAAGGAAAAGAAACCGTAGGTGTCTTGTCTGATAAAAGAAAAGAACTGGTCAAAGGACATGGAAAAGCACATCTACGAGTTCTGGAAAAACGAAAATATTTACCGTTTCATCGAGAAGGGTCCTGTATTCTCCATAGATACGCCGCCGCCGTACGTGAACACGCCGATACATATCGGCCAGGCAACCACCTACGTGCTCATGGACATGTTCGCCCGATTTCATAGAATGATCGGCGATTCCGTAATTTTTCCGCTGGGCCTTGACCGCAACGGCCTTCCGATAGAAATGGCCGCCGAAAAAAAAGGGGCCAGCATGACGAAGATGACGCGCGAGGAATTTATACAGCACTGCAGGAAGATGCTCGAGGAATCCAGCGGCGAGTCGATTGACTCCTTTCTTAAACTAGGTATAAGTTTCAATTCGTGGCAACTCGGCTCAAACGTAGGGGACATGTACTATACAGATTCGCCAGAATACCGCGCGCTGACGCAGCAGACGTTTATCGATTTATGGAACCAGGGACTGATATACGAGGATGAGCGGATAAACAATTACTGCCCTGGCTGCAGGACAACCATAGCCGACGCGGAGATAGAATATGCCGATCTGCCGTCAACATTCAACGACATAATATTCACAGTCAAAGAAACAGGCGAAAAACTTAACATAGCAACAACGCGGCCGGAACTTCTGTGCACATGCGCAATGCTGATATTCAATCCCGATGATGCGCGCCATAAAAAACTGGCAGGCAAGACAGCAATTACGCCCGTCTTCAAAAAAGAAGTCCCGATACGCGCGCACCCATTCGCCGATATGGAAAAAGGCACGGGGCTTATGATGATGTGTTCGATGGGCGACCAGACGGACATACGTTTCTTCCGTGAGATGAATCTTGCACCTGTCATAGCAATAGATGCAAACGGCATGATGAACGGAAATGCCGGTTTTCTCGCCGGAATGAAAGTGAAAGCTGCAAGAGATGCAATAATAGAAAAATTAAGGGAAGAAAATCTTCTTGTCAGCCAGAAAAACATATCCCACAGGACGCCGATATGCGAGCGCTCAAAGCACGCGATAGAATTCATATCGATGCCTGAGTTTTATCTGAAGCAGCTTCACACAAAAGATGACATGAAAAGAATTGCCAAGGATCTCAATTTTTTCGCGCCCCACAGCCGGCAAATACTGATAGACTGGATAGACTCCGTCAGCATCGACTGGCCGCTGTCGCGCCGAAGATATTATGCAACGGAAATACCCCTTTGGTACTGCACGCAATGTAGGGAGCCCGTGACGGGCGAGCGCGGCAAATACGTGCAGCCGTGGCGCGAGCAGCCAGGTGTCAAATGCAGATGCGGATCCTTTGAGTTCACAGGCGAGACGCGCGTCTTCGACACGTGGTTCGATTCCGCGAACACGCCGTTGTATATAATGAAATACGGGACAGGCTTCTTCCGTCAGTGCACTGTGCGCCCGCAAGGGAAGGAGATCGTGAGGACGTGGTTGTACTACACGCTGCTCAAAGCCAAGCTGCTTACAGGCATGCAGATATTCCGCGACGTCTGGATAAACTACCACATCGTCGACGACAAAGGCAAGAAGATGTCAAAGAGCGTCGGCAACGTGATTGATCCGCATGCAATAATCGAGAGGTTCGGCGCCGAGCCTTTCAGGTTATGGTGCGCAATAGAAGGCAACCTGACCGACGGAGATATGAAATGCTCCCTTGAGCGCATAGACGGCGCGTCGAAGACGCTTACAAAGCTGTGGAACGTCGCAAAATTCGTCACAATGTTCAAAGGAGAGGGCCACATTACGATGCAGCCGATTGACGCCTGGATAATAGGCGAGCTTAATGAAATTGTTACTTATTCGCGCGACTGCTACGAGAAATATGATTTCCACAACCCGTCTGCAAGAATAAAACACTTCATATGGGAAACTTTCGCATCGCACTACATAGAGCTCGTAAAGAACCGTGCCTACAACGAAAACGGAAAGTATACTTCAGTAGAACAGGCGTCTGCTCATTACGCGATGCATCACTGTCTCGATACGCTGCTCAAGCTGCTCGCGCCCATAACCCCATTTATAACTTATACCATTTACAAAGAGCTGCACGGCAAGGACGTGCACTTCCAGAAATTCCCGGAAACAATGACAGTAAAGAAGACGGACTTTACCACAGCCGATATAGAAGAACTAAATAGCGCCATATGGAAAGCAAAACGTGACCGCGGCCAGTCGTTGAAAGCCGAGGTGCATTGCCTTACAATACCTGAAAAGTTCGCGCCGATCGAACGCGACCTGATATACACACATTCCGTGAAGAAAATACTTTACGGGGAATTGTCTGTTGAACTATAATAATATTTGAAAGTAAGGCCCTGATATCCCATGTTCTTCCGCAGCGATGCTGGGGGCTCAGGAAACCAAAGGTTTCCTCGAGTTGGGGTTGATCAAGACCGTGGCTGACTGAAGCACCTTCGGTGCTTCTTTTGGCAACAAGAAAGGGATGGATATCCTCGAATAAGCGCAGCTTATTCGGGCTGTCAAATTTAAACGGAGTTGAAATTTGAACATGGTAGAACTCACAAAAGTTACACTGAAGAAACTGGTCAAGCAGATCGCAGCGATAAAAGGCCGCCACACGGAGCTTGTTACTGTTTATGTTCCTGTAGGCGCCAACCTTCATGATATCGTCTCGACGCTGCGTACAGAGCAAAGCACAGCCGAGAACATAAAGTCTAAGCCCGTGCGCAAGAATGTCGTGTCTGCTCTGGACAAAATCATACGCGAGATCCAGATGTACAAGAAGACTCCGCCGAAGGGCATGGCGTTCTTCGCAGGCAATATATCAGAACGGGAAGGCGCCTCGGATATCCAGGTCTGGGTAATCGACGAGCCTCCTGACGAGATAAAGGTAAAGATGTACTGGTGCGACCAGACATTTATTTTAGAACCGCTCGAGGACATGATAAAAGAGAAGCAGATTTATGGTATAATTTGCCTGGACAGAAGCGAGGGTGATATAGCCCTGTTGAGAGGCAAGAAGCTGGAACCAATAGTTCATTTCGATTCCATAGTACCGGGAAAAACGCGTGCTGGCGGACAAAGCAGTGCACGTTTCTCCCGAGTCCGCGAGGGTATGTTGAACGACTGGCTCAAGAAGATCGGAGAAGCGGCGAACAAGATATTCGAGGAGCACGGTAAAGAAATACTGGGCATCATAGTCAGCGGCTCCGGTCCGATAAAAGAAATGTTTCTGAAAGAAGATTACCTGCACGGCAAAGTGAAGGACAAAGTCATAGGTATGATTGATACAGGCTACACAGGAGACTTCGGTCTGCAGGAAACTATAGAAAAATCGGAAAGCCTTTTGCGCGAGGAAGAAGTAACAAAGGAAAAGAAACTCCTCCAGGCTTTTTTCACAGAGCTGCAGAAGCCGCACGGACGCGGAGTCTACGGCATAAACGAAGTGATAAAACGCACCGAGAACGGCGCAGTAGACCGCATTGTAGTCAGCGAGGGCTGCCAGCTTCATGTGTACGAGCTGTTAAACACGCAGACGGAAGAAAAGAA
>DATDYJ010000111.1:0-6015 GCA_035289025.1 archaeon | reverse complement strand
GGGCATAATAGTCAGGAATGGTAGAATCGTACTTGTTAACCAGGCCGGAAAATCTTGGTCATTCCCGAAAGGCCACGTCGAGAGGGGTGAGACGCTGCTGACGGCGGCAAGGCGTGAGATCCGTGAGGAATGCGGTCTTGTAAAAATAGAACTTGTGAAAGAGCTGGCGCCGTACAAAAGGGTCGGAAGGAAAAACGGCAAAAAGGAGATGAAGTCGCTGCATTTTTTCCTCTTTACGGCAAAGGAAGAAAAGCTGAAGCCTATAGATAAGGCAATAACCGAGGCGCGCTGGGTGGATATTGACAAGGTCGCGGAGATCCTGACCAATGAAAAGGATAAAGAATTCTTTCTTCGTATAAAGAGTGTTATCTAACGATAAAATATGTCGTACATATCGTAATGTTTTTCAACGGGCATGATAAATTGGAAGTAGTTTGGGAATTTTATGCTCCGCAGGTACCGTGCCAAGAACTTCTGCTATTCCTCTAAGTGTCTCATCACCGTGATCTAAAAATCTTGCCCTGAAATCTGTATTTCCGCAGAAATAATTCCGGCATATAGGCGGTCTCTCCCCGTCATGTGCCAGACAGTATGCTTTTCCGTCTCTTATCTCGAAACTTTCGCACCGCTCTGTTTCCCTTACTCCTGTATCGTGAAGGTATTTGACCCATTCATAGCAGCACGCCCCGCACTGAGCGCACTCTGTATTGCCCCAGATGCCTATTCCTTTTTCGACCTTCACTTCCTCCGCATCGGCATTTACCATACCAACACAATATCCTAATCATTTATAAATGCAGCACGCTTTCCGTAAAAAAGGAAATTGCTTTTTAAGATTAATATAGAAACTTAGCATATGAAAAGTGCATTTATTCTTCTGTTTGCAGTGGCACTGACATCTCTGGTGTATGCCCAGCAAAGTACAGAAACAAGCCCGTACATAATAAGCAATCTCGATATATCGCAGTTATTCGGCGGTGAACTGGACAGTCCTGCCTATTTCCAGATGAGATCGGACGAGCCTTTCCTTCTTCACGTTCAGGTTCTCGCGCCTTATGCAGACGGCTACGATGCCAACGCGCACCGCGTATCCATGCTCGTGCTAAACGGGGCGCGGAAAGAGATTGCGTTCAGCTACGAGGACAGCTATTTCTGGTCGACAAAGCAGGTAGACGGAAATTACTACTTCGCGGGCCCCGAAGTTACGGAAAACGTGCCTGCGGGCACCTATACAATAAAATTATATAGTGCAGCCAACGGCACAAGATACGTCCTGAATGTAGGGACAAAGAAAAGCAGCGAGATAAAAATTGACACAAGCAGGATATTCACGCTCTCGGTATTGGAAAATTTCCTGCAGCTTCTGGGACTGGTAATGATAACAGGCTGTGTGACTGCCCTATACGTTGCGAACACCGTATCCAGAAACAAGGAAATGAACCGCATAACGGTTGACTTTTACTACAAAATAAGATATATGATGTGGAAAGGAATAATATTTCTGGCCGCAGGATGGCTGCCGATGTATATACAGGACATGTCGTTTTTCGCCTCTCTCGAGACATTAATCGTTGTTCTTATAGCACTTCACTGGGCATACTTCCAGATGCGAGTCCAGCCAAAATTCACTAAAATTAAAGGAAAGGCGCTCCTGACAGAGAAATTCCAGAACTTTATAAGAAACCACATGCTAGTCCAGATGATAGAAATAATTATACTGTTGATTCTGACGGCTGTAATTATATAATAAAATTAGAATCAGACATTAAGCCCTGTAAGCTCTGAAAATTTATGCAGCATTCTGCTCGGCCAGCGTCTATATGCGGCCAGATAAAATTTAGCATCGTCCGGCGCAGATGTCGTCTCAGTATAAAATCCGAGATCTTTGAGATTTTCAGCTACTTCTTTTTCAGTGTAAGCTGCCATAACAGAAAAAAGTGTCAGTATAGAAGGGTTATAGAGTATTCCTTTTTTCCTGAGGAGTTTTCTGACTGAACGTTCGGAAGATCTCTTATGAGCCCTCTGTACGTCATCGATGTCCGCTTTTTCCAGGCCGCACCGCTCTAGCTGTGGCAAACCCAAATATCTGTCCCAGTCGTGTATAGCCACGATTCCTCTGGTATTCAGAACACCTGTCATCTGAACCAGCGCGCCAGCAAGATCATCGAAATGATGAAGTGACATAAGACAGGAAACAAGACCAAAACCCCTGAATTTCTTTCCGAGATCGTAGACGTTGCAGACTTCAAAATGCAAGTTTTCTGTCCCGCCATACATTTCATTTGCCATCGATACCGCGTTCTTGTCTATGTCAACACCGTAAACATGTCTCCTCGTTAATGTAGACAAGTAATGCGCAAAGCGCCCGCTGTTACAGCCTACGTCAAGAATCGGTCCATTCGTAGACGAAAGCATCAACTTTACAGCACCGTCAAGATATATGTCTGTATCATTGCAGTGGGACTGTTCAAGATACAGCTCATCAAGGCCAAGAGTCCTAGGCTCAGGCAGCCTAATAGCCAAATTATTATCTGACATTTTTCCAAGATAATAGACAACTTTAAAAAAGGACTCGAACTGCTATAATGATATAATAAAGTTAAGAGAAAGAAAAAATAATAATTTTCTTTTTAGAAGAGTTTATCCTTATTGCTCTTCTTTTGATTAAACTTTTCTTTAAAAGAAAAGTTTAAACGAACTTCTTGAGCACTTCTTTCAGCTCGTTGCGGTCCAGCTGGCGGAATTTGCCATTTTCGATTAGCCCCATCTCCACGGAGCGCAGGATCAATTTCTTCTCTCCTGCTTTCAGTGCTTTGAGTGCAAGGTCCATTGCCTTGTCTTTGCTCAGGCCGTCCTTGAACTCCTCCATGAGGACTTTCTTCGCTTCTTTCGCGCCCCTGCCTACTGCATGGGCCCGCCATTCTCTCATAGTTCCGGACGGATCAGTCTCGTACAGATGCGGCGCAGAGTCGCTACCTGCTACCAGCAGTGTCACGCCAAACGGTCTTATTCCGCCCATCTGTGTGAACCTCTGCTTTCGATCGCAAATATCCTTGACAAGTGCACTGACTTCTATCGGCTCGCTGTAAGTTATCCTGTTGACCTGGCTCTTGACGCGTGCATAGTCGACAAGTATTCGGCAATCAGCCAGAATACCGCACGATGCAATGCCTATGTGTTCGTCGACTTTCGATATCTTCTCTATCGATTCCGGCACCAGAAGTTTCTGTATCGAGCGCGCGGCAACAAGCACAACGCCGCTGGCAAAACCAACACCAACAACAGTAGACGCCTTTTCAACGGCCTTACGCGCGTATTCGACCTGATACATTCGCCCTTCGGGCGAGAAAACTACAATAGCTCGGTCGTAACCCATTTGTTTCATCGGAGGCTGTATTTCCATTTTTCATCACATCCTGTGTAAACACGGACAAACAAAGTTTGCCGTTTTTGCGAAGTTCCAGTGTCGACCAATGCATCACACAAAATGACGTTCAAAGAACGTCTTCCGTCATGCATCAATTGAGCTTGGGTATTTCGCAGAAAGTCGCTTCTCTGGCACCGCCAGAAAGCATTTTTCTATTTCTCTATTGTTGCATAGAGTTTATAAACATAATCGAAAGCATTTTTCGATTATGCTATACTACACAAATCAAAGATTTGTGTGTACATGAAAAGCTGTGCTTTTCATCGTACAGGAGAATACGCACTATTATTGAATATTCTCCTCGTATAAACATAATTCATTGCGGTTGCTCGTCTTTTTTCCTGCCCAGCACCTGCAGAACAATGCCCGATCCGAACAAAGCAAACGACAGCTTTAGTGTATATGATATTTCGTTGCTGAAATCACGATCCAGTTTGTACGACTCTGACGAATCCGGTAAGGTGCGATTTTTCTTCAATGCGTAGTTGCATGCGCCAACATCCAGTGAGACAAGCCCGATATATCCGGCCATGGACACTGCCAGACCAAGCCTCTGCAGGTTTTTCATCAGCTCTTATAGGTCAACTAATGTTAAATACATTTCATGCATCATTTTTACACATGTCCTATGGAACAACAGAACCGGCAAAAAAGCACGGTGACAGCTTGCCTCCGGCAGAGCATGCAAGAAGGCGAGATATGCTCATAGAATATATAACCAGTCATCCGGACGTAACATTGCTGGATCTGAAGCTTGATGGATTAGATACCGCGCTAAAAACCGAATATGATGGTCGTATAAACAGCCTTCGCCTGGCAGCCAATTTACCCGTACCAAAACACAGGAGCGGCAATTACAAGAAAGCTACTTCTTGAATTCCTTGTTGAAGCACGGCTCGCAGTACTTTTTAGTCCCGAGAAGCCAGCCGTACGAACGCGCCAGGCTGCCGGAATAAAGCGCGGGAAGAAGCTTGTTTTTGCCGACAAGTGCAATGAACTCGTCGCGGCGTATAGGCTGTTTGCACACGGTGCAAAACAGGTCAGGGCTCATCTTTGTAAGCCGCCGCTCGCGCCGCTTCTTCTTTATGTCGGCTATTATCTTTGCGATTCTAGACTTGACGAATTCCTTGACCTTATCCAGCATACGTAGTATTATCGTAATGCGGGATAAAAAGGGTAAAAATTAGCTATTCTTTTCTTTCCTTGAATGCGAATGCACCGTGCCGTTCATTCAAACTGTCAAAAACTGTCCCAAGTTCTTCAACATCCTCATACATTGGAGCACCTTTCGAAGTTCTTGCCTTTGAAACAATATCATGATAAGTATTGCCCACAACTCTCCAGTCGGCAGCGATTCTGGTGCCAGAAGGTAATTCCAGATGGTCTCCAATAAAAGCACCCGCCTCAATTACGGAACGCTCGCCGACATACGTATGATGGCCAATTATGGCCTGTGTTATTTCAGAATTACTGTCAACGTGCGAGAACGGAAATAACGTAGTCACATCGTCTATCACAACATTGTCGCCTACAACAACATTCTCTCCTATAACGGAATTACTTATTCTGGTTTTTTCTCCGATAATAGACTGACGGTCGACAAGGCACGGGCCATCGAAGGTAGTATCGTCAAAGCGTCCCTTCATTCTTTCGTGAGTGTCATTATGCACAAGGGCTTTTCCTACAAGATGATGATCGGGATATCCCAGGTTGGGATATTCGCCGTGTAGTATATCGCGCGTAGTTTCAGTAAAGCTTTCGGAAGTTCCTATGTCCGCCCACGGACCTTTCAATACGTAAGCGTATATCGGTGCACCGTAATCCAGAAGAGCAGGTATGAAATGACCACCTACATCAAGCCTGCCTTTTGATCTTCTCTCTTCCAGCGCCTTGGTGAAATCTCCAGAATGCATCAAATCGTGTATATCAGGGGAAAAAATACATATTGCAGTGTTAGCGTATTTTGACAGGGGTACTGCAGATTTCTCTTTGAATTCTGTTACTCTTTTCTTATCATCAAAAGCCACCGTGCCAAATCCGCCAAGCCGTGCGTCGTTTATATTGAAGCCCTTAACAGCTATGGTCATCAGCGCACCTGTTTCATGATGTGCTTGATAAAAATCATCTAATGAAGTTTCCGACAGGTTGTCACCGTTTACAAGCAGTACGTCTCTGTTACCCATCATTTCTTTGTATTCATCCAGTGCCCACGCAAACACATCGGCACTTCCGTGGTTGCGAAATACTCTGTCATCATAGTTGCAGAAATAAACCTTGACCTTATCAGACAGTTTCGAATATCTGCCGCCTCCGCCAAAAAATCTCTTTGTCTGGACGCGGTTATTGTAGCCTGTCGCGCCAAAGACTACATCACTTACACCGCCAACAATCCAGTGATAGACAGAAGCACCGAATATAGGATGATTTGCTATCGGCATAAGATGCTTTGGAGTGTCAATAGTAGCAGGATAAAACCTTGTGCCGCCTCCGCCAATAGGAGATACAGCAACAACGTCTCTTTTGTAAATGTTTCTTTTTGGAGTCATTCAAATCAGCGTCTTTAGTACGTCCAAAAGGCTTAAAAACGC
>DATDYJ010000110.1:0-2771 GCA_035289025.1 archaeon | reverse complement strand
TTATACGTACTATATTACAGCAGCTTGAAGGGGCGGGCTACATTGCCAAGGACAAAAAGGGAAGAAAGGTCACACCAAAGGGCCAGAAGGCAGTTGACGGTGCTGCCAAGGGACTGAAATAAAATTTATTCTTAACTGGGTGATATTTTGAGTCTTATACGAGTCGAAGAAGTATTGCGCCTATATGAAGGCTCTGGTTGTTCCATAAAATACAAAGAATGCTCCGCAGCTGATCTTGAGCCTTATATGAAAGGATATTTTCATGAAATAATCGGTGGAATGAACTCTAGGGACTTTGAGCGTGCTACCATATCTGATTTCAGCTTTGATTTGATTCATCGAAGATCCAATATAGGAATGGAGATTCTTCTAATAAAACCACACGAAGGTAATAGACATGCCAACTGAAGAAGAAATAAAAAAGAGGATGCTGCAGCAGAGAATGCAGGAACAAGCCGCGTACGCGGCTAACGCACAAGGCGAGGCGGCCCAGATGAAACAGGCCGAAGATGTGCTGCGTACCGTTATGAGCCAGATACTTGAGCCCAAAGCGCGTGACAGACTGAATAATCTCAAAGTTGTAAAACCGGAAGTTGCGATGCAGCTTCAGATGTATCTTGCACAACTCTATCAGGCAGGACAGATACCGACAAAAATCACCGACGAGCAGATGGTCGTCATACTACGTAAACTGACGGAGAAGAGAGAGACGACAATTAAGCGAAAATAACTACTAATTAGTAACTTATTTAAGTTAGGGATTCTATAATTATTATATGCGAGTCGAATGGAAGGCTCCTGTCAGTTACGTTTCTGGTACACCCATGTTTGATTCAAACGGGCATGTGACCCAGAGGGTAATGGCAGGCGTTGAGAATGTAATGGCAGCCTACACTGAAGTCGCAAGGCTTGCCGAAAAATACATGGATCATAATCCATGCAACTATAGTGTTGACAGTATTTTTGTGGTTGGCAGCGGCGCCAGAACAAATTTTGCAGACTCTGATATCGACATAATGCTGATTGCCCCGAAGCTGGACAATGCAAGCTGTGATAATGCCAAGATGATGCTTTCTGCAGTATTTTTTAATGACCGCCCGAAACAGGAGGCGATCGACGTTTTTATCAGAAGCCGTGATAAGTACCCCGACAGACCCAGCATGAATATAACATCAGAAGTTGCCGATATACTGCGAAAATACAACGAAATGCTTTGCTGATGCCCTAAAAAACCCTTTAATACCTAACCATCTAAGATTAGAAGGATACTCATCCTCAAATGAACTTACGTTCATCCGGGATTTTGATCAACAAGCTGATAAAAATGTCATCAAGAAAACCACTCGGGAAGAAAGTGAAGCTCATAGCCTTTCGAAGGCAGGCAGCACCCAGATGGGCTGACATCAAGAAGTATTCGCTCAAGCGCGCGCGATCACGCAGAATACGCGTGAGCAAGAAGCACTGGAGACACGGAAGAATCAGGATTTAATTAAAATATTGAAATGTGATTAAAATGGCAGCAGACGAAAAAATATACACAATACCGCTAAGGGACGCGTTCAAGAAAGCAAAAGGGCGACGCGTGCCTTATGCTGCGCGTCTTGTGCGATCTTTCCTGAAGACGCATACCAAGGCTGAGACGGTCAAGATCGGACCTAAGCTTAATGCTGAATTGTGGTCACGAAGCATCGCAAAGCCGCCTCGCAGAGTTCGCGTAAAAACTGTGAGAGAGGGCAATGTCGTTAAGGCAGAGCTTCTCGGGTTTGATTATGTTGATTTCAAGACACAGCCGAAGGTTGAGAAGAAGGATATGAAGGAAAAGCTCATGGAGCGTCTGGGTCCTAAGGCCGTTAAGAATGCGGAAGAGGACAAGAAAATAGACGGACTTGGCGAGAAGCCGGCTGACGCAAAGCACGTAGAAAAACACGAAGTCGGCGAGAGCAGATAATTGTGAAATTACTTTGGAAGAAGACTACTTATGACGGTCTTTCAACACAGCAGAAACAAATTGCTGAGCACACTTTACCTGTCGACACTTATTCCGGTTCGCTTTCTTTTATACCAGAATCCGCCGATAATGCTTATTATTCCATGAAGAGATTTTTTGACGCATTCAGACGGAACTAAATAAAATTCATACGGGTTCTACGAAACGGCACAGGCTTCTGACGCATTGATTATTTCTTTAAATATACTGCGGGCGTGGTTTTAGAATGGTTGACCTTGTGGATCTTGCGCGGGACAAAAGCGAACAGGAAAGAATCAAGCGGATAATTTACGGTGATACCACTAGAGCCGGAACTTACGCTCTCGCAGAACAGCCTGCGTCTTTCATTTACAGATCGACTTTACTTGAAACGGCTGTCGTGTGGTCGCGAAAGGTACTAAGATTAGGACTTTAATCCTTTGATTACAAATATAATTATGTTACTCAGGGGAGTTGTTTTCTCGGGTTCGCTTCGAGGCGCACCGCTCATTGAAAAATATTCTGCACGACTTATCGGCATAATCGGCTTTCGGCCGTATCCTGGCACGCTGGATATTGAGCTTGACAAACCCCTGGAACTTGCCGCGTATGCTACAAAACGCATAGAGCACGTAAGGCCGTGGGGCGCCGGCACACAAATAGATGCCCATCTTGCTCCTGCTACAATACGCAAAAAAGCCACTTCTTACAAAGTCATGGAAATGCGCGACAAGGAAAAAGAAATAGTTGACAACCTGAACAAGATAAGCTCAAACGAGATAGCCGAAGGCTATCCGTGCTGGGC
>DATDYJ010000109.1:0-4418 GCA_035289025.1 archaeon | reverse complement strand
AATTGCGTAGCCGCCCGGCGCGTATATGTCGCCTACATCGAACGATATCGTTCCTGCGGAGAAGTGGGACATGTCGCCGCCGCTCATGTTTATGTCCGCGACGAAATTCTTTATCTGCATTGTCCTGTGAGTTATCGCTATCGTCGCGCGGCCGTCGAATTTTGAATCCTGCAGCGCCTCGAAATCCATCAGGTTTACTCTGTCAAGACGGGACTTGTCTAAATAGATCGACTGCTCATTGTTTATTGCACCTGTATATACCGTGTCGCCGTTCATCTTAACGAGCAGCTGGCCTGCGTTTGAAGTCATATAGAAATCCATACGAACTGACTGGACGTCGGCCGTGTTCGTATCAAAAGCATAAGTTGTCTTTTCCCTTGGGTAAACGCTGGCTGATATTCTAAGGTTGTCCAGTTCGTACAGCGCAGGCGCCCATACTTTCCACTCGCTGCTTTCGGCCTGGACCTCGACAGTGTGACCTGAACCAAGATCGAATTCATAGTGGCCCTCGGAAAGAGGCTGCTGCTTTACAACTGAGCCATCCATCTTGATCATGAGATCGCCGTAACCGTTCGTCTTCGTGACGTCGAAAGATATTCTTGTGAACTCTGAGTCACTGATGTTGACTCTTACAGGTGCGTCGCCGAAAAGCAGGCCGTTTGAGATGCGGCGTGCTCCGAGGTCGTAGACATTTGTCCGCAGGTAATTATCGGCCGAAAAGCTAGCTGTCAGCGTCTCTACGCTGTCTGTCGGCACGTTGCCTACAAGCACCGGCGTCGTCACAAAGTAATTGTTAAATCCACTCTGCCCTGCGTAGCCAACGCCACCGAAGCCGAAAACTACGAAAAGCATGCCCATTATGGCAAGTCCGCCAACCAAGAATAGTATAAATTCGTCAGCCATTTTGTCTCACCGGGCTTCTGGAAATAAATCCCTTAATCCATCTTGATACAATCTCATCAGATGCGGTCATTATTGAGTAAAAATCATTGAAATCATCCATGCTAAGCGGGTAAACAATTGATGCGGCTTCTGCTCTAGTGAATGCAGGAGCATTTCCGTTCCTCATGTAATAATGCACAAGCCTTGGGTTTACGGTATTGCCGCCTTCAATTCCGAACAGCACCTCGTACTGCCTGCCTATAGAAATCTTTCTTCCTTCTCCAGACATTGACACCACTGTTCAGTGACTATAATAGAAAGGCTTAAATAGTGATTGGGGCGCGATGCGAGAGGGCGGATTCGAACCGCCGAACGGACTAACCGACAAGATTGCTCATTTTCTTGAGTCTTGCGCCTTTATCCGGGCAATTTTCCGCCAGCGCTTTTGCGTCAAACGGAAAAGGGCTGACCAGACTTGGCTACCCTCGCTAATCTTTTTTCCTAAGAAGACACAGTCTTCTTGGAAATCAGGAAAGTTTTACTTTCCTGAATTCTTTGCAAGAAAAACCTTGGAAAAAGAAAACGTTATACTTCTTCCAGCGGTTCCTTACATTGAGTAATTAGTTATAATCAAGCCTTAAAAATTAGCTTATTTCAATCCCTGTAGCTCGCGCTTCAGGCCCTGGAGCTGCTGGTGAAGGTCGTTCAGTGAATTCTCTATGTGGTGGACTTCTGCCGCGTCCTGCTCGGGAACGGAAACGCCTCTGGGCCGAAGCAGCTCCGTGTCCATCTCCGTTATCGTCCGTTCGAGGCGCTGCACTGTTGCGCGCAGAACATTTAGCGACTCTGCTCTTACTGCCTCAAGGTCTGTGAAAAGTGCGAATATCGAACGCGTGGCGCCAAGGTAGAGCTTTAGCTCCTGCACTGAGGCTATCAGATCCCTGTACTTATCGACCTTTACAAAAAGCGGGGCGCCCGCGTCCTGGTGCGTCGGCATCTCCTCTCTGGTGCGGATCTGCGGCTGCAGACGCACGGGCTCGTCTTCGATAACTTCGTCCTTTATATCGTCGAAGTCGCGGTCGCGCTCTTTCTTGAAGAACATAGGTATCAAGCTTACTTGGTTATTACGGTTTAAATAATTAGGAAATGCGACGGCCGGGATTTGAACCCGAGTTTGTTGAATACGCTGGGCGTGCACGACGTTCTTTTGAACGTCTTCTTTTCTCGGCGTAAGTCTCAACCTAATTGCTTTTCCGTTAACGCTTTTGCGTGAGCAAAAGGGTTATTGGCAAGGTCGTGTCCTACCAGACTAGACTACCATCGCTTCTCAACAAGACTAGATTGCTAAACTTAAAAACTTACTAATTATAGCAAAGTCCATGAAAGTGAAGACATTTGCAAGAATAGGCGCGGCAATGGAACTTGCAATTTCCGGTGCGGGGCTTTATTACATGCGTAATCTTTTTGCCGATCCTGTTTTGTTAAATACCATTAGCTACGGTTCTTTAGAACAAAAGATTGGAGCAGGGGTTATGTATTCATTGGGAACTGCAACGATTGCCTTGTGTGCAGTACCACTGATTGACGGTATGGCAGATATGACACTAGGAACCCATCATTATATTCCGACTCGTTTATGGCATGACCGCACAAAAAGCGAGAAAACAAAGAACGAAACAAACCGCTATATCAGTACGATGTTAAACCACAGAAACGATGAAATACCAAGTTTTTCGGAACTACGTCTAATGAAAAAATGAAATTAGAAAGGAAAAGAAAAAATCCTAAACTTTTACTTTCTTGAAGTATCTCTGCGATACGTCAGAAATTGCCTCTCTCATACCCAAGCCAAACGCCAGAGCGAATCCAAGGCCGACAGACGTTATGATCACCAACAGGATGTTGTTGACCAGACCTGCCGACAGACCGAGTATCGGCAGCGCGATTGCGATGGAAACGTACAGTACGAAGAAGAACAGTACTTTTCCGACAACCATGCCGTACAGGCTGTTTGTCTTCTTTATGTGACCCTTGATGTACTCTGCGATTACGTAGCCGACAACCATGATGACTGCGGCTCCGATTATTCTCGGGATGAAGGCATTTATCTCGGAAACCCACAGCGAAAGCGCGGTTATACCAAGGACGTCTGCTGAAAGAGCGGCGGTTATGAATGCAAGGTAGATCCACCACTTGGCTATCACGGAAAACATGCCAGAAGCACTTATAGCAGGCTTGTGACTCTCCGTTAGGTAATAGTCAAGCTTTACTCTCTCGAGGACTTCCCTGACGACTCTGCCAACAACTTTGCCGACTACGAGGCCGATAACAAGAAGTATTACGGCGGCGACAAGGTTAGGCAGGAAGACAACTGTGTTCGTTGTAAGTTCGCCCAATATGTCTACTAGAGCCATTTTAGATATCCTCCCAAGTTAACTAGAAATGCCATTTGTCGGTTAATAAAGATTGTGTTACTTGAGAATTACGAAAGAATTACGCTGCAGATTTCTGGCGGCGTGACAAACGCGTGTGTGTTTTGCTGTGGAGTTTACCTTGTAAGGGCGAATAGCTCCAGGCACTCTTTTCTCATAAAACCGCTTTTGATTTCCGGTTTATAGTGAGCTTTATCACAAATTTGCGCGCAGGAAACGTTTATCTGGCTCCAGTGAAACTTCCTGGAAAGGTTACTCTTCATATGAGTTATCATGTCTTTTCTTCCTGCACCAAAAATTATCTTGTCTATACCAGACCACAAAATCGCCCCTGTGCACATTGGGCAGGGCTCGTGAGTAGAGTATATTTCACATCCTTTGAGAGATGCTGTTTTTAGTTTTTTACAAGCTTTTCTAATAGCCCAAATTTCTGCGTGACCTGTCGGATCTTTAACGGAGAATAAAGTTTCTTTTCCTACGGACAATATCTTGCCGTTCTTGACAATAACAGATCCTATCGGATAGTCACCGCTTTTGCCTGCCTGCTCTGCTGCCTTTATTGCGGCTAACATGAAATTTCTTTCTGGCTTCATAAAGCGCCGACGGCAGGATTTGAACCTGCGTGGACTTCCCCGAAAGACGCACTTCGTGCGTCAGTCTCAAAGGCCCTCGTGCTTGCTATTTACCCTAACGCCTGGAAAGTTCTTGGCTTTCCGTTAACGCTTTTACGTGAGCAAAAGGGTTACTCAAGGCACGCGCGTTTGCCAGATTCCGCCACGTCGGCATTGTTGTTTGACATACCGAAGGTATGTCGTTCGGTTGCAAGAACCTACGGTTCTCGCCCCTATCACCCCTACACTCCCTACGGATGATATATTGAGAACTGATCTCGCCACTTATATCGTATAACCCTACACACCTAAGAATTAAAAGAATCGTAAAGCCTGACAAATAATAGGAAAAGGAAAGAAAAAAGAAAATCTTATTTCTTTACAACAAAGGAGCCGATAACGCCACCTATTAGACCGAGTACAAGCCCGACGACTGCCATCATTACGATAGCAATTGCACCGGCTGTCGCCGCCATACCTATGGAGGCAAACA
>DATDYJ010000108.1:0-10607 GCA_035289025.1 archaeon | reverse complement strand
TATGACAAAAGTAATATCCTTGTCGGACGACGCGTATAATGAGCTCACAAAATTGAAAAAAAGTGGCGAATCTTTCTCCGAAATAGTCCTTGAACTGACAAAAAAAGAGAAAAAACCTTTGTCTTACTTTTTTGGCAAATGGGCTGGACCGAAAGAAGAACTTGACGCGATGTTAAAAGATATCAAGGAAACGCGTAAAAAAACTAAAATGCGGGATGTAGAATTTTGATGTATTGCCTTGACACAGACATAATTGCCTTTATTCTACGAGGAGATGAAAAAATAAAGAAAAAAATCTCTTCGGTAGATCCGGAAAGTATTTCAATTACAACTATCACATTGTGCGAATTATTCAAGGGTGCTTACAAATCTAGTCGCGCAAAAGAAAATGTAAGCATGGTTCATGACATATTGCGGAATTACAATCTGCTTTCATTAAACATCACGAGCTCTGAAATATACGGAATGGATTTCATTAAACTGGAAAAAGAAGGCAAGTTGACTCAAGTATTGGACTTAATGATCGCGAGCATTGCAAAAGCGAATAATTTAATTCTTATTACAAGAAACAAAAAAGACTTCGAAAACATACCGGATTTGAAACTGGAAGTATGGTAAAATGGAAAATAATCCGCAGTTGTCAGTATGGCAGTGCATGACCTGCGCGTTCAAGCTGGAAGCCGAGGAACCGCCGTTCGAATGTCCCAAATGCAAATCAAACGCGTCTTTTTCGCGCGTCAGCGACTGGAGATTTTATTAAAGTTGATCTAACTTTTCCGTAAAGCTTTTCGGAAATTTTATTGAAAGAAGTTCTTTTGCTTCGTCAATCGAAGCCCATTTGAATTCTGTATGTTCGTGGCTCAGCTTGAATTTTTTTGTGCCAAGATTGCACAAGTAAACAGCAAGTACAAGCCCGAACTTTTCGTTACCAACAGGTATTTCGATATTAGAAATAATAGAATCAAACGGCTTTACAATTTCAATATCATTCGTACCAAGTTCCTCTTCGATTTCTTTTCGCAACGTACGCTCAACGTCATCGCCTTCCTTTATTCTGCCACCCGGAATATCCCAGTAAGCACCGTGCTTATTTCCCTTCAGTTCTTTTGTGTTCACACGAACAAGAAGTATTTTTCCTTCTTCATTCTGTATCAATGCCTTTACACCGACGTGAAATTTTTTCTCGTTCATTTCTTTCCGCCTCTTTGCATCCTGAATAGTTTTTGTATTGTCTGTACCGTGTCTGCATCGAATGGCCCTTTCTCGCTCGGATCTCTTATACGGATAAGTCTCGGAAATCGCAGCGCGTACCCACTCTCGTATTTTGGACTCGCTTGAATCTCCTCGTAGCCGATTTCTATAACAATCTTCGGCTTCACGCTTACGACCTTGCCGTCTTCTCCGGTTATCAGCGGCTTGAGATCCTTTGTCAATTCTTCCAGCTGCTCTTCGGTGAAGCCCGATGCCATCCGTCCTGTGCCCACGAGCCTGTTGCCCTTCCGTGCCGCGAGTATGACAGACGAGAGCCACTTCGCCCTTTTGCCTTCTCCCCACTCCGCGCCTATCACAACAAGATCAAGCGGCTCGAGTATCGGTTTTATTTTAAGCCAGTACCCGACGCGCTTGCCCGGCTGGTAGTGCGCCGCCATGTTTTTTACTATAACGCCTTCCTGGCCTGCGGCCACAGCGTCTTTGTAAAATTTCTCCGCATCCTTTGGGCTTTTCGTCTCGATATGTTCGACGAGCCGAAGATGTTTTGTTTCCCTTACAACGCGTCCGAGCATCGCCCATCGTTTAGTCAGGTCTTTTTCCATCAGGCTGTCGCCGTCCAGATAAATTATATCAAACAAGTTTACCTGAACCGGTATCTCTCTTACCATTTTCTCTATATCATATTTGCGCTGTATTCGTCTCGACAGGTGCTGGAACGGCAGCGTCCTGCCTTTCGCATAATCATAAGCAATAGCCTCGCCGTCTACTATGCAGTCTCCCCGAAGAGATTCTTTTGCGTATGCAGCTATGTCAGGAAACTGTCTCGTAACGTCTTCCATTCGCCTTGAAAATATTTTTATTTCGCCTCCGCGCTTGTGTATCTGCGTCCTAAAGCCGTCCAGTTTTATTTCCACCGCCGAGTGCTCAAACCCTTCAATCGCGCCCCTGATATCCTCACCGCCCCTGTCAGCAAGCATGGCCCTTATCGGTCTGAAAAGTTCTATCTCCGCCTTCATCTTGCCCTTCTTCGCCTGTTCGGCAACGCGCCCGTAGTCGCCGAGCATATTGAACAGATGCTCCACGTCTTTCGGTTCCTTGTCGAATGCCTTCGATATTGCGTCGCGAACAATGCCCGCAGCCACGCCCACGCGCATCTGGCCCAGCGCTATCCGCACAATATAGCGCGCCTCAAGCGGGCTCGAGTTGGTAAGCAGGTGCGCAATCAATTCTACTTTTCTGTCCTGGCTGCCCTGTCCGGATATGGAAGGCAGTTTCCTCATGCTGTCAAAAACGTCATCCAAAGAAAGTTCCTTGCTCGAAAATGTTTTCTGCTTGCGTTTCTCCATCAGCCTCTCTGCAACAAGCCCGAGATCGCCTGTTTGCTTGAAAGCATTGATTACGTTCTGCTCGCTCGCGCCGGCAACGCGCGCAATAACCTTCTTTATCATGCCTTCGGCAACGCCCAGCTCGTCCTCGCCCTGCTGGAACACATTGCCAGTAGAGAGCACGACAGCCCTGTATAGATCGTCGCAGGATTTGTAGAAATCAGCAAGAATATCCCGTTTCTCGAGCTTCTTTGTCGTGCCGTCCAGCCTCTCGTACAGCTCCGCCATCTTCTCGAACTTCATAAATAGATTTGAATCCAATGCTTAAGAGATTTAAATGTTGCGGCAATGTATGTTTGGTTTTATTATGAAAAAGTGCAGACACGAAAATATAAGGAAAATAAAGGATATGCCGGAAGACCATATGCTCAGCAGATGCCTTGATGCATGCAAGTCCGAAATTCTTGTCCCGATGATCGAATACGAAGAAGGCCCCTGCGGCATATACCGCTTTGCAGGGCCTGCGTATAATCAAAAAGACGCCTACCCCAGGCGCATATTGTCCTGAAAGTAGCTTTTTAAAAGTTATGACTCATCTTATGGAAGACAATAATATCCGAAGACTGTGGTCTGAGTCACCTCGTTCTTTTGGGGTTGATCAAGACCTTCTTTGGTAATAAAGGGAAAGATATCAAGGAAAAGAAAACCGCAGGTTGTCTTGTCTATGGCAGTAAGAAAACAATGGTACGACATAGTAACGCCCGAGATGTTCGGCAAGAAAGTCATAGGCGAGACGCTGTCTGCCGACGCTAAATCACTTATCGGCAGAACGCTCAACGTTTCGCTTGTCGAGATATCGAACGAGTACCAGAAATTCTATATTAAGCTGCGCCTTCAGGTCGACCATGTTGAGTCAAATAAAGCGCACACCACGCTGGTCGGCCATGAATGCCTGCGCGAGCGCGTGTACAGGATGGTCCAGCGCCACGGCCGAAGGGTTGACGTAGTCCAGGATGTCACGACGAAGGACGGCAAGAAAGTGCGCATAAAAACGGTTTTCATGCTCATAAAGCGCGTCGGCAAATCAACAAAGGACGCCGCAAGGAAAATGGCCAAAGACATGGTGGACGATATGGCAAAGGAAATGACATTTGAAGAGATGATAAACAGCATAATTGCGGGCGATATTCAGCACGACATCCGCAAGGAATGCACAAAGATATACCCGATAGGATCTATCGAGATACGAAAAACCGAACTCGAGAAAGCTGTTGCTGCTTAATTTTTATTTTTACAGATTAATATTTGTTTTGCAGCCTGCATCCATTTCTTATCAGGTAATGTATTCTTTTTGAGTCAGAATTGCTAACAGACCCGAGCGGTATTTCAGTAAACTGGTATGGAGGTTTATCTTTTCTGGGACAAAAATACCTGAATATTTTGTCTCCTAAATCATCTGTATCTGAACCACATACTATCATAAAAATACACCATTTTGCTTTAAAAGAAAAAATAAAAATTTCTTATTGCGTTTATCTCTGTTCGTGCCGTGCATTTACGGCAGCAGATATCCACAGCGCGCCTGCGAACAGTATGAACAGGAACGTTATCACAACCGAGATTATGAAGCTCGCCTGTGTTGTTCCTTCCACCCACTGCAGGTTGCCGGCCATGAGCGTTCCTATAAGGAAAGCTATAGAGCCGAGTATCCACAGCCCGTGCACGTGAAATTCAAATCCCATTTTTATTCCTCCAAAATATTAATTTTTGTATTATCGTCTGTCTCTGTTGGTAAATCCCTGGTGTCGTGCAATAACATCCATTACTTCGTCCACCGTAGGTTCTGTGCCAAACTGGTCAAGCGATACTTCTTCCCCTGTCGGATATCTGTGCCCGATTCTGTATATTCCCTCGTTTTCCTTCAGGAAATAACTATCGTAAGGGAGTCGGCTGCCCCTTCGTCTGATCGAAAGTGGATCATTCGTCAGTATACAATCGTTGTTTACAACCGCCATAGCATCACGTAGTCATTACTACGTAGTAAAAGCTTAAAAGGCTTTAGAATCGTCAAAATGTTTATTTTTTCTTCGGCTTCGTCTTGACCGGCGGCTCTATGAGCGGCTGCAGGTCCTGGACGAAGCGGCGCACGTACTCGCGTGTCAGCTCTATCTCCCTTTGCGGCAATTCGTTTACCTTGTCCTCGTCGAGCATCTTCCTCATCGTTATGACTTTGCGGAATATGTCGCCGAAGTACCCGTCAACTTTCTTGCCGTCGATCAGGTATTGTTTTACTGCTACCGGCAGGTCCTTCGGGTCCGGCGGAAGCTTGTCCAGCGTCTTTAGCGCGGCAACGGCCGCCTTTATCATTACCTCATAGTTTCTCTGGACTATTGTCTCTTTTTTCTTCTTTTGCAGCTGCAAAAGCAGCTGCTCCATCCGCGATACGTATGATTTTGCTTTCTGTATGAATTCGTCGAGCTGCACGCCTGTTATGTCCTTCACTTCCTTGTGCTCCACGGCTTTGCGGAATTCTATCACGCTCTGAAGGTCCTGCAGGTACGTTTCCTCAAGCAGCTTAGCATCCACGAGATGCTCTTTCACGACGTCAGGCGTGTGTTTAGGCGACGGCGGGTTCTGCCCGACGTACATGAGCACGGCCTGCGAACTGTTCAGCATTGAATAGAAAAGGTCTTCGGCGACCATGTACAGCTTTGCCGTTTCCACGCGGTTGATTTTTTGCGGAGCCGTCTCCATGAATTTCTCCACGGCTTCCAGCGTTGTCGGTATCTTTCCCAGCTCCAGAAGCTTGCGCACAGGAACGAAAAATCCCGTGTCGTAAAGCGCCCAGCCGTCGCGAACTATGGTGAAAAGAAGCGGGTGCCCTATCCTCGCCATGTCCCAGAATTCCGAAAGCATCCACGCGGGCTGCACCGTCATGTTCTCCGATATTTTCTTGGCTATGTCATAGATGCGGTCATCAAACTCGTCCTTCATTTCCGGTGTGAACCGTGCCATAACGTCGTCTATTATAACAAGCATGTCGATGTCGCTTTTCTCGTGGAAGTCGCCGCGCGTGAAAGAGCCGAAAAGAACGATCGCCTTGACGATGTTCTTGTAACGCTTCAGCACGTCTTCCTTGAACTTGTTGGCAAGAGCCAGCTGCTTCTTCCTGAACATCTCCTGTTTCTTTGTGAGCTTTGCGGCCTGCTTCTGCTGCGCTGTCACAGGTTGCTTTACAGGTTGTTTTTCCATCAATATCACTCCAATTTTAACTATTTCAATATTAAAGCTTTATCAGACCCATTTTCTTCATAACGTCCGGGATCCATTTCGGAATTTTTCCGCCGATATGATCCCTGATTTCTTGTGATGTCAGGGGTGTCAGGCCTGAATTATTGTATTGATCTATATTTGCCAGAAGGCAATACTCGTTTGTGCCGACAGTTACCGCAATATGATTGTCCACAGTACCCTTTGCCTCGTAGGCATCCAATGCTGTATAGGCCATGTCAAGCAGATTAACAGGGATAGAAGTTGATATATGAGGTAAGACATAATTTTCGCCTTCGGCGTGAAAGAGAAGCGAACTGCCGAATATAGGAAAGACATGTACTTCTTTACGCATAGCCACACCAGATAGTTGTTACTACTTAATAGTATATAAAGCCGTGGTTACTCCACAAAGCAAGGGGAAAATGGGGCGTTTTTCCATTTACCTGTACTTTCTCTTCTCCCATTCCTGACCTTTCTGCTTTGCAACCGCTGCAGCGCTCAGGAACGTGTGCTTCTCCTCGGGCACGCTGAGCAGTCCCTCGAGCGGGTCCCACGCGTGCTCTCTCATGAGCACCACCTGTCTTGCCCACACGCCCTTGTTCTCCGGCGTCAGCCCGTAGAATGCCATCGGCAGCTTCTTGGGGTCTATATCCTTTTCCAGATACTCGGCAACTATCTTCAGCGCGAGCACACTGTCTTCGAAGACCTCGTAGTTGCTGCGGCCGCTGCCGGAGCGTCCGCCGCCTCTTTCAAACAGAATGTAGCCGCTCTTCCATCCCTTCTTTCTTATCCAGTAGAGCCATTTGTATATCTGCTCCTGTGCTATCGACCCTCTCGCTATAGGTATGTGCGCCGTGCCGCCGTAAGGCACCGCCTGCCCCAGGTGCCAGAGAAGCACGTACTTGCCGAAGTCGCCGGGAAGTTTTGGGAATTCATCATCAGGATTCAGCGCATGCGACACCATATGCTCTACGTCCAGGCATATCTTCACAAAGGGCGAATTGATGTTCTTTATCGTGTGATAATAATGCTTGGGGTCGAACAGCCGATTGTTGTGCTCCTGACCGCGGTTAGCCTCAGGATTTTCGAATAGCATATAGAGACCATGCTTTTCGCACCACTCCTTTATGCTCATGCCTTCGAGATCGCGGTTCTTTACAGTCAGGTGTCCTTCTATATATTTTGACGCAACGGCTGCGCAGTAAGCTTTTTCATTCTCAAAGAAAAGATCCGCGGGTTCCTTGCCGCCTGTTATATTGGTCCAAAGATAATCGTTCTTCTCTTTCATCCACTGGGCAACTATTGCAAAAGCCCCTATCTCGCCGTCGGATAGCAGATATTTCTCATAATCAGTGTCCCTTAGTTTTGTCCACGTATTGACAAGGAATTGTTCATCTTCAAAAACGCCGCGCTGGGCTTCTCGTATTATATTGTTCCTCTCATCGTTCTCTATTCCTTTTCTGTCAATGCGCTTCGCTATTTCTTTTCTTTGTTCTTCGGGATAGTTTCTCAGCTCTCTTTCTATTCTCTCGTTCACGGCTCTGTCCAGATTTTTTCTTACTTTTTCCTCTATGTATTTTTTTAGTTCCTCCTGAAAAACCTCCGTGTTCTCTATCTCGCCTCTTCGCAGCGGCATATGGCTTACAGCTTCTTTTTCAGTTTTTGGATTGCCCTTGATTATGTATTGAATCGCCCGTCCGTCCGGTCCTACCACAGGATACATGTAACCCATCGAGCGCTGCTGCGATTCCATGAACGAAAGTAGCGGTCGTAGTGAGAAGTGTATGTTGACATAGAAGAATCCGAGTTCTTTGGCGTATTTTATCGCCTTCACTAATCGTTCGTGCGTCTGATCCCACACTCTTTTCTCGGCGCAGTCCACCGACATAGATTCGCCGATTTCGCCGTGCAAGCCGACGTGCTTTATGCCCAGCTTCTTCATCATGTTCTTGACCTGCTGCTCCATGCCGGGCTCGAAGAATTCCGCTACAGTCTCCAGATCGATTTGCACGAACTGTATGCCGCCTGTAGCGCCCAGCCCCCCTATTTTGTTGGCAATGCCGAGCAGCGCGGGGTCCTTGCCGATGTACCAGAATCCCGTCGATATGCCGACCTTGTATGCTTTTTCGTTTTCAGCCATGATTTAAGCTCCAGCCATCCCCATCTTCTTTTTCAAAAAGCCTACAATCGGCCCGTACCGTTCGGCCGCGCCACGCAGAAGGTAAACCTTTGTTATGCGGTCCTCGAAATCCCTCTCGTAAGGCCCGCCAGTCTTCGCGAGCAGCATTTTTATGTTGAATTTGCCGAAGAAGTTCAGCGCGGGGTTGCCTCCTTCTTTGTCTTTGCTGTAATCCGGAACTGTTCCGGACTCGTACTTGTGCACCCCGAGAAGCTTGTTTATGTAGTGTTCGAGTTCCTCTTCCTTTGCCTTCAGCTCGAGCAGCTTGCAGAACATCGCGTTCTGGCTCATTATCATGAAGCCTATGTCAAAAACGCCGTCGTCCATCTCGTTGCCGTCGGGCATTCTTATCGTGGCCTTCTCGAGGTTTATCGGGATGAACGTATAGTAGGGCTTGTGCGGCGTCAGCCATTTGTCCCTGAACATCTCGATCTTCTTTTCCCTTACCCACTCCTCGGTTATCCAGTGGTATTTGTTTATCAGGCCGTATTCTTTGCCGAATATCAATGTCCTTTTTGTCCATTCGTCGTCAACCGCGATGTCATTATCCCATTTATTGGTGTCTTTCATCAGCAGTTTGCCCATCTCTTCCGTTCCGCCCTTGAATATCTCCGGAGGCACGAAGTCTTTCCACACGTAAAGGCATATTTTTGCCGCCGACGTCGCCTGGCCTGCCGATATGTACTGCGTTGTCATGTTAAACGCCCTGCCGCCCGCCGTGCCGAGCCCCTCTTTTAGCATTCTGTGCCGCGCGATGGACGGCTTGAGCCACTCGCGATACTGGTCTATCGACTCCTTTCGCGCCTGCAGAAGTCCTTCTATCGTCATGTACCTGTTCTTGATTTCGGGCCCGAATATGTTTTTCCATTCCTGGTAAAGTTTGTTCTTTGTTACCAGTATGACGGCTTCTGCCCTGGAAATGGTAAGCTTTTCCATGACCTTGTCCGGACTGAGATCGTCGTCGTTCAGGTTCATGAAGTCAGATATAAGCGTGGGCCACCTGCTCACTATGCTCCTCATTGAAATTCCTTCGCCCGTGTGGAAGTCGACCTGGTCTATGAAGACTGCTTTGAGCGAGTGGTTGTCAATATGCTTTTCTACGGTTTTTTTTCTCTTGTCCTCGTCCTCAAAACATATACTGTTCTTGTCATCATGGTTGTGCTTCTCCTCTGTTTTTCCGTCGGTCTGTTCCCATTCTTTTGCCGTGCGATAACCCATGTAGTGTAAGAACTCAAGATACCTGCGCTTGTCGTGCATAAGCAGCTCGCTGTCCGCGACGGCCTGAGACACCTGTGCAAGCCCCTGCTTTATTTTGCCCTCAAGCTCCTCCTTCTGTTTCACAGTGAGCTGATAATATTGCGCGTGAACAGGCGACACCTCTACCCACTCATCCGCTTTGCGCACGTTGTGCTCCCACTTGGCGAGCTGGAAAACAAGGCTGTAGTACATTCCCATTATCGAGCCGATCTGGCCTGTATAATTTAGTCTCGTGTGCCTTTCGAGGTACGGATATCCTACAACCCAGTGGCCCAGCCACTTGAGTGATTTATCGTTGAGCTCCTCGTTTTTGGCCCTGCCGGTAACAGAATCGGTATCGAAATTATCGAGTATCCAAACGCGTTTTTTCTCTCCCATGCTTCAACTTCGCAGCGTGCGGTAATTAAAGTTTTCTTTAGTGGAGGTGTAGTTTAGAAGAATAGTGGTTAAGATACCGCTTTTCGAAAGCAATCAGTTCCGCATTTGGCCCGTCTGTTTGTATTGAAACTCTGATAAGTTCTTTTCTGTAACCCAGTGCCAATAGCTTGCACACGGCATTGCTATGCTGCTGGTACAGGCCCGCACTGTTGTGTATCTCAACAAGCGGGTCGCCCATGTTTTCAGGCAAAAATATCATTGTCTCCCTTTCAATTTCGTAACAATCAGAATCATAACCTTCGCGGCGCATGCTGCTGACAACTGCGGTTTCCCCGGTTTCCGGATGAACAAGATGCGTGTGCACAAGCCGATGGCTGCGAATACGGGGTTTATATGAAAATTGTGCTGGCATTCGAAAGGCTTCTCCGAAATCTTTTTAAGCAAGATTCAGAAAAATAAAATCCATCCGCCTATTATTGCAAGGATAAGCCCTATGAATATGCCGGTCGTGCTCATGCCGAATTTCTGGTAATCTTTCGAGTCAGGAAACCCGAATATAAGAAACAGCCCGATGCCGAGAAGCACGAGCCCTGCAAACTTGACAAGTATCAGCCCGAGAGTCAGCCTTGTGAGAAGTATCCACCCGCCTGCTATTGCTGCCAGCAGCCCGACAACAGTAACCATGAACATGTTCTTTTCGGTTTTTGCGCCGTCAAGGGAAAAGTAAATAGCAAGCAGCCCGAAAGCCAGCAGCACTGCCGCACCGATTATCTCAAGCATAGTTTACTATTGCAGCACCCGATATTTATAGTGAAATCGGTTATTGTTATAAAAGAATCCGTCGCGGATTCTTTTTATACAAGCCGCAGGATATTATCTAAAGGTGTAAGAAAGATGGTATGGGCAAGAACAAAGCTTCTGATATGGGATTATATCTTCGAGCCTATAAAGGACATACGCATATCCTACTCGGGACCGGGCAC
>DATDYJ010000107.1:0-18641 GCA_035289025.1 archaeon | reverse complement strand
AAAGAACGAAGGCGCAATGGAAGCCATGCTTCGCATACGAAGAGAAGTAAGAGAACAAGGCTACCGCAAGTAATAAGTTTCTTTTTGATTAAGATTTTTCTTTTCTAAAGAAAAAGTTTAAGCGTAGCCGAAATCTTCAGGCGTAGCATCGAACGTTTCCGAGCGCCTTTCCTTGATCAGTTTTGCAAGGAGCCACAAAATAAGTGCCACTGATTTTTTGCCCTTGTTGTTGCACGGCAATACAAGATCTATAAATGAAGTATCATTGAACGTGTCTGCGAGCCCGATTATCGGTATTCGCATCGTTATGGATTCCTTGACTGCCTGCTTGTCTGCGGCCGGGTCGACGACTATGGTCACTTCAGGCTCAAAGAAATGCTTGTACGACGGGTTCGTCAGCGAGCCCGGCATGAACCTGCCTGTTATGCACTTTGCGCCAATGACTTCGGCGAATTTCTTCGCAGGATCCTGGCCGTTCTCCTTACGTGACACGATAAGTATTTTCTTTGTTCCGGCGAGCATGTTTGCGGCGTGGTCTATTCTTCGGTCGAGCATGCCAACGTTGAGCACGGCAAGGCCGTTCGGACGAACTTTGTAAATGAAACGCTTCATGTCCGTGGTTCTTGCAGTCATGCCTATGTGAACGCCCGCCGACAGATATTTTTCTCTTGGTATCAAAAGCTTTGTCTTTGCCATATCAATCCCTTTTTCTTAAGAAGACGTTAGTCTTCTTGAACTCAGAAAAGCTTCGCTTTCCTCGAGTCTTGAAAGAAAAGGTCTTGATGAACCCCAAAAGAACTGGAGCCATAAGACCTGATCTTTATTATTATAATTTTTATTTCACCTATCGCTTTTTAGGAGCCATTCTTACCACAGTTATCGGCAGCACGTTCTTGAGAAATTCCTCTGCCGCTATTGTCTTTGGGTCGCTGGCATTACTCTTGATGAGCAGCGGGGCACCCATGGATATCTGCAGCGCCCGTGCGGATATTATCCGCGTTTTCTCGAATCTTGTCAGATCGTGATAGAAAGTCATTGAATCACAGCAATTCATTAAAAGCAATATTTAAATACGGTTAGATCAGCCGATATAGCGTATATCGTCGCCCTTTGGCTTCTGTATGTCCTGCAGCATCTTCTTGTGTATCTTGTCCGTCTTCTCTATCTGGACTTCCATTTCCTGTATTGTCTTTTCTAATTTGGACATATCGACCTTTACATCCAGTACCTTTACCAGAACGTGCAGCACGGCATCGGCAGCTTTGGGGTCGGTTATCAGAGGCATGCCCAGAGTCTCGCCCATGAGGCAGAGCCCGTCCATGCCGTGTATCCTGCCCATGCCTATGAGCAGCCCGCTTGCCCCGACTATCGTGCCTATCGGGTGCTCTTTGCTGAAGTCTATACCGAATTTTTCGTATTTCTGGATAAGATTCTTGTCGTTGACGGCTCCTATCACGCGCGGCTCCGCGACTTCCTGGCCCTCGGCAAAACCGCCCAGCGTGATGATCTCTTTGACGCCGTGCTTGCCGACAAACTGCAGTATCTGGTGGCATATCTCGTAGTGGCCTTCCGGCGAGATGCTCTGAGTGTCGCCTGTGAGCACGATTATGTCGCGGTCTTTGCCTTTGTAGTAGTAGAATTCACATTTGAGCAGTGTGGCTACGGAATCGGCCTGCAAAAGCACAAGAGGCAAAAAGCTAGGCGAGTATAATTCAGCAAATTTCTTCATCTTGAGCTCGCTTATCAGGTAGCCGCTCGCAACCCTGCCGACGTTTCCTATTCCGGGCAGTCCTTCGACCAGCACGGGATTTTTTAATTTTACAGTTCCGAATGTCCTGATATGCGTCTGCATTACGATCTCCTATTGATAATCTATGGGTATCCTATATATAATGATTTTTGAATTGCATGCGCAATAAAAATAGACTACTTGGCTTTAGCCATTCTTCTATACTTCGCGAATTTCTCGGCGTATTTCGGAGGGTGCGCGCTTCTGGTCACGGAGCCGCACTGGCAGGCAGGCTTCATTGTATACCGTCCGCACGAGACGCATTTCTTCAGACGCATAATGAATATGTAATTCGCTACTGTTTAAGGCTTTACGCGTTTAAAAAGTCTGGTTTTATTTTTGGTATATGGACAGGTATGAAAGAAGACTTGATATCTCGGATTTGGCAACGGAACAGGAAACAGAGATAAGTCAGAATCCGTACAAATTTCTGAATTTACCGTCTGATGCGACGCCCGAAGACGCGAGAAGGTCTTATATTCGGCTTGCAAAGCTCTATCATCCAGACATGATTAACCCTTCTTTGCAGACGGGTGAATTGCTAAAACTGTACGGCAGAGGTGATGTAAAAGGCGATGCTTCAGGATATAGTTTTGACGAAATTATTGCATATCTTAAAAAACCTCCGACCGACGAAGCAAAATTAGATGCGGAACAACGAAATAAAATTCTCGAAGATATCAGAGCAGCTGCTCACAAAAAAATGATTTTATTCAACAGAGCTTATCAGGAAATTAAGTCGAGATATCAGCCCCGCGAATGGAACCAGCTATTTGGCTACGATTTTCTCGAAGTACAGGATGTCGCACATGAAACGATAGGTGGTCTTCATTTTGTTGTACAACACAACTCTGGCGTACCATGGAGGCGTGTGAATCTGGAAGGTCGCGGAGAACTTAATATTTATCCCAATCATTCCGAGTATTGGGTATCCGGGCCTTACCTAAGTTTCGACTGGGCTCGGGATCCAGATCATTCCTGGTGTGATGAGGACTATCAGGGTTCGCTGAATCTACGTCATATGTTTGCTCACCTTGAAATGCGCGACGGAAAACAAGTAAACCCGTCATTACTAGCGCCGTTTTTCGACTGCTTTAGTCTAAGCCGTGATCAAGGCAACCTATTTTTGGATATGCTTAATGATCATAAAACAACCAAACAGATCATGCAAAGACTAAATGTTTCGAGAGATATCAAACCTGACAAGGACCGTGACAAATGGATTTATGCCATTAGATTTGAGAAACAGCTAAACGATATCACAACGCTTGATCCGTGGGGAGAAAAAGATGATTCACCGACAATTGAGTTAATTGATAACGGTTTGAGGCTAGAAGGCGAGACTCAGACAAATTTCTCAGAAGCAGATTACATGCTTTTTGTTACCCTTGCCTACGGACCTTTACTTTCTACTGCCTGATTATTTCGTAAGAAATCTCGGCATCGGGCGAGCGGATTTTTTCCAGTTTCTCTGTGAATTCGCGCTGGCCCTTCTTCGCGTTCATTGTCTTGAAGCGCACGAGGTATTCTGGCGCTGCTATGTAATGAACGTCCAGACCGCTCTTCTGCGCGGCTATCAACACATTCTTTATCACGTCCAGCCCGCCGGGCTTGTACGACCTGACTGTAAGACGCGCTTTGAATTCGAACTCCTTTTGAGTTATGGACCGCTCGGCAATTATGTGCATCTGCTCTATCCACTTGTCGGGGATACCGCGCTGTCTTAACATGTCGGGATTTTGCAGCGAGACTTTGAAGCCTTCGTAGAGGGAGCCGAAGCCTTCCTGCAGCGCGTAGCCGACTTCCTCGTAGGCTTTGTCGAGAGTCTTTTTCATGGCAGTCGCCGCCATTTCCAGCATCTTCTCGGCGCGGCGGTTTAACTGATATTCTTTTATCTTGTTGTTTTCCTGCTTCTTGTCGACGCGTTTTAGTGACAGGGATATCTGTTCGCCGTCCACGCGTATTACCTTGGCAACTACAGTCTGGCCCTGCTTGACGTACTGGCGGATGTCGCGCACCCAGCCGCTGGACACCTCGGATATGTGTATCATGCCTTCGGTGTTGTATTCGTCGAGATAAGCAAAAGCAGAATACGGGCTGATCTTACTGATCTTGCATATTACAAGCTCGCCCGGCTGCGGCAGGCCGCGTCGTTTTACCATGGAAATCACTTTGATGCAATGCTTATATAATTAGCATTTTGGGTCAGGAAACAAACTCAATTAGAGATCGTGAGCGTCAGCGAACCAGAAATATAATAAGTTTCTTTTTCCATTAAGGATTTTTCTTTTCGAAAGAAAAAGGCTTAATCCATGACTTCTTCTATTGTTGTAAGAACGTTTGCAAGACCGCCCGTCGGCTTTGCCAGAACTGTCTCGCACACAAGGCACTTGACTTCTGTCGAGGCTTTGTTGAATATTATCTGCTCGTTGCGGCACTTCTTGCACTTCACTTTGAGGAATTTGCTCTTGAGTTCCATAACCACCAAATCAAACCCAATACTTAAATAGCTTTGCTTCATAGTCTTACTATGCTTCCGTCGGAAAACAAAGAATTAGTCCTGAGAGGCGCGGGACTTGCATACAGGGTAATGTGGCCTCGCGGCGGCTCAGGTGAGGAACAGTCGCGCGCTTTCATGTCGCTTTACACTATGAGAGACATAGCTGCGGGCACTGACTACAGATGGGATGAGAAACTCACTAATGACCAGATATTTGATGAAATGGCCGTGGTTTTTCACAGAGCAATTGAAGACCAGAATAGAAAGCCCAAATACAGCATTGGCAGCAGGCTTGCCGCTGCAGCCGAATCGCAAAGACCAGGAACTGCAACCGGTACAGTTTAATTACGCTATTTATCAGCATTTTAATACTTTTCTTTCCCTATTGACAGAGGTGATTAGATGAAGTCCGAACACGAGATGAAGACTGAAGAAATAATGGAACTTGTAGAGGTAGCAAGAGATACAGGCAAAATAAGGAAAGGCATAAACGAGGCAACAAAAGCCGCGGAAAGAGGAACGGCAAAGTACGTTGTCGTCGCAGACGATACTGACCCGCCTGAGGTCATAATGCACCTTGAGCCTCTTTGCGCAGAGAAAAACGTCAAACTTTTACGCGTTGGCAGCAAGAATGAACTTGGTCGTGCTGCCGGATTGGAAGTAGGATGCGCCGCAATAGCAATACTTGACGCAGGCGACGCTAAGAAGGCAAGAAAGTAAAATTTAACTGTGATTGTATGTCAAGAACTGTTCAAAGTGGAATGTCTGGTTATGGTCGTAATTCTATAACCAAACTTTTCCTTATAGGAAGCTTACTAAGCTTTGGGGCTTCTTATTTACCAGTCGATGAAAAGGCTAAAGAAGACTTGACATATGGTGCAGGGATGTGCGGCGGAGTAGCTCTTCTCGCATTCTGTGCACTCCCTGATGAACACCCCAAGAAAAAAAGAGGCTATATTTAATGGCAGAAGATGCAACACCGGCTGAAGTCATAGCCGTGATAGGAAGAGCGGGCACGAAGGGCGTTACCGTTGTTAAATGCCGCGTTACCGACGGCAGAGACAAGGGCAAGATACTTACGAGAAACGTGATGGGTCCCATAAGGATGGGCGACTTTGTCATGCTGCGCGAAACTGAAATGGAGTCGGCTGGCGGCTACGGGAGACGATAATTATGACAGAAGAATTCAGTTCAGTACACGCTTTTGAGCATCGATTTACAGAAACAGTTGAAAAACCATTAAATGGTGGCGGAACTGTTACGTTCAGAAAATTTGATTATTGCGGAAAATGCTATGGCTATCGCGCCAAAAACCCGGATGGGACGCCTGGGGTTTGGAGTATGGTGCAAGGCGCACTTCCCTCTTTTGATAATTATATTTCTGAAACACTCGGTGAGCTGAACAGGGAAGGTGTTTGATATGGTAAAATGTTCGTTCTGTTCTGTCGTGGTCGAGAAGGGCACAGGCAAAATGCTCATACAGAGCAACGGCAAGATACTTTATTTCTGCTCGGGCAAGTGCGAGAAGAACAGCCAGGATCTTGGAAGGGACCCGAGGAATTTCAAATGGGCCTCTAAGCCGATTAATCCGCGCCCCACTTCTCCAGCGCGAGTATAATATCCGTCTTCGTTATAATTCCGACCAGTTTCCCGTTTTTTGTTACGGGCAGTCGGTCGATGCCGTGCATGTTTATCAGCGCGGCTGATTTGTAGATATCCTCTTCCACATCAACCGATACCACTTTCTTTTTCATTTTGCCTATTTTTGTTTTCATCATCCTGCCTATGGATAATTTGATCTTTTTGTCTTCGGATTCAAGAAGGCTCAAAATAACTTCAAAAGAAACAAGACTCTTGTTGACCTTTTTGTACACGTCAATTGCCCCGATCACATCCGTTTGCGTGACTACACCAACCAGCTTGTTTCGACTTGTAACAGGCACGCCGCTTATCTTGTGCTTGGTCAGTAGCCTTACTATATCTCCAATGGTATCCGTCTGCTTTGCAGTAACAGGATCTTTTGTCATTATTTCAGATACTTTCATAGGTGGCTAATGCCTTTCAGCGGGATAAAAGGTTTGCGGGACTGCGGAAAATACGCTTAAAAGCTTTGAGTTTCAAGCTAATAGAGTTACTGCAGGGATAGGGGACTGGCCTAGGATATCTTTGATATTATGGCCGACTATTTGCTCCAATGAACCTTGCTAATATGAACGGTTGATAAAATTGGCACAAGAGACTAGACGAATAGTTCGTGTACTGACGACTGATATAGACGGCAATCTAAACGTCGAGCGCGGGCTGCGCAAGATCAAGGGCGTAAGATTCATGTTCTCCCGCGCTACGTGCATAGCAATGGGCATTGACCCGAAAAGAAAGCTTGGTGATTTTAACGACCACGAGATAAAAGCAATCGAGGCGTTCATTAAAAAACCTGAACTGCCTGCGTGGATGCTGAACAGGCGGAAGGACCCCGAGACGGGCGCCAACGGCCACGTCACAATGTCTGATCTCGATCTTAGACGAAGAGAAGACATCAACAATATGCGCCGCATACGCACTTACAAAGGAATACGGCACGAGCTGGGCCAGCCTGTGCGCGGACAGCGCACGCGCAGCAGCTTCCGCTCGCACAGCAGCGTAGGCGTGCAGAAGAAGAAAGTCCAGCAGGCAGCAAAGGCTGCTCCAAAGGCAGAGGAAAAGAAGAAGTGATAATAATGACGTATCAGCTAGAACTGCTTCACAACGGAAAAAGAATGGGGAGGCTTGACAGCGAGAGCTGGACAGAAATCGATACAGTTGCAAGCACCTTTTCACGCCTTGACAAACTTAATCATTATACAATAACAAGGGATGGGGCTTTTGTTCTGGCATGCTATCCATCAACATCAATATTCATGTGATAATCTATGGGCCATCCAAGAAGATATTCAAAAAAATACGAGGCGCCAAAGAAGCCCTGGGACAAGACACGCCTGGAATCAGAGAAAAAGATCAAGGAAGAATTCGGGCTGCGACGCAAACACGAGATATGGCGCGCTGAGGGCATTGTCCGAGACTTCCGACGCAGGGCAAGAGAGCTGCAGGCAAAACCTGACGGAACGAAGGAAAAGGATCTTCTTGCCAAATTAAATTCACTTGGAATACACTGCGCAAAGCTTGAAAATGTTCTTAATATTGCAACAGCTGACATACTTGCACGAAGACTGCAAACGATCGTCTACAAGAAAAGGATTGCCGACACGCCGCGGCAAGCAAGGCAATTCATAGTGCACGGCCATGTGCTCGTTTCGGGGCGCAAGGTATCGTGGCCGAGCTATCTTGTCGAGAAGGACAACGAGGATAAAATATCGCTGAATCCGGTGCTTGCGGCAAGACTCGTTAAGGATGAAAAGAAGGAATAAAGAAATGAACGGAGGAACCGTAATAAAGGACCCTGAACTGTACCAGCACATTATTGAGGAAGATAAGTACAGGGTATGGGCTGAACGCGTCAAATCTTTTCCATTAGTCGGAAAGTATCTGGCAAACTATTGCCAGCGGCGCATGGAAATTCATGGAAACGAATGCGACAGAATTTCGCGAAGATTTATGAGATGATAATCATGTCAACAAAAGAAAAATGGGGAATAGCGCACATATTTTCGTCCGTGAACAACACCATCGTTCACATCACTGACGTGACCGGCGCAGAGACAATAGCGGTCTGCTCAGGCGGACAGGTGTCCGACAAAGACATGAACAAGGGTAAGCCTTTCACAGCGATGAAAGTCGCGCGCAAAGCGGCGGAGAAGGCGCAGGCGCTCGGCATCACCAATCTTCATATTCGCATACGCGCGCCGGGCGGAATAAAGGCGCGCATACCCGGACAGGGCGCGCAGCCCGCGATAAGAGCGTTAGCACGCGCGGGCTTTCGTATCGGTCAAATAGAGGACGTGACGCCTATACCCCACGACAGCTGCAGGAAGAAGGGCGGACGAAGAGGAAGGAGAGTCTAATTATGGCGATGGCAATTTGGGAAATACCTAGCGGAGAAGGACTTTCCACTGATGAACTTACCAGCCTTGGATGGCATCCGCGTACTGCACTGGAAGAATTAACCAAATACGGAGTTAGAGTTGCATATCATAAGAGAGAAGCTCAAAATTCGGGTGCTTTTGGCCACATATATCATTGCATGGCAGCTGCAAAAAACAGGTTTACACATAACGCTATAATGGATTTGGAGTGATAATTATGGATATCAAAATTTTGCACAAGAACGAGCGGCGCATTAAGTTCATGCTCGAAGGGGCAAACCCGACTATGGCAAACACGTTTAGAAGGGTAATGAAGAATGAAATACCCACCATGGCCATAGAATTCGCCGACATCGAAGAGAATTCATCAGGAATGTTTGACGAGCTTATCGCGCACAGACTCGGTTTGATTCCGCTTGCATTCGACCAGAAGTCTTACAATACCAAGGCTGATTGCAAGTGCGGCGGAAAAGGATGCAGCCGGTGCGAAGTTACTTTGGTGCTGGAAAAAACAGGACCCTGCATTGTAAAGGCGGGAGACATGAAGAGCACGGACGAATCTGTGTATCCTGTTGACCGTGATATTCCTGTAATAGAACTGCTGGAGGGACAACGGATAAAGTTCGAGGCAACAGCAATGCTCGGCTACGGCAAAGAGCACATAAAATGGCAGGCAGCCAACGTTGGCTACAAGTACGCGCCGTCGGTCAAGGCAACTGATGCCGATCCGAAAGCTGCAGATGTCTGCCCTGTTGATGTATTTGAGAAGAAAGACGGGCGCGTGCGCGTCGTCGCCGAAGACAAGTGCACACTGTGCATGAGATGCACCGAAGTTGACGAGAGCATAAAAGTTTCGGCAGACGACACAAAGTTCATATTTGACGTTGAATCAGTATGCGGACTCACAGCCGCCGAAGTGATAAACAAGGCTATTGACATTATTCAGGAGCGGGCAGAGGATCTTGCAGAGAGCGTCAAGAAACTTAAGTGATACTGTTAAAGAATGATCAGGCGGGGATACCCAAGCCTGGTCTAACCCTTTTGCTCGCGCAAAAGCGTTAACGGAAAAGCCAAGAACTTTCCGTGAACTTAAGGGAAAGCATTTGGGTTACAGAAAAAGGGGCAGGACTTAAGATCCTGTGGCAGCAGTGCCTGCGTGAGTTCAAATCTCTCTCCCCGCATTTAAGTTTTTCTTAGAAAGAAAAACTTAACTAAAAGAAAAGAAATAGGGAAGCAAAACAAAAACGGTGTAAACAAATGCCGCATCCAACAGGGCCGACGGACCCGAACACAACGGCACTTATCGTGTCGTTCAAGAGAAAAAAGGAGAAGTTCTACTTACGGTTAGCGAGGCATCTGGCTAAATCGGCGCGCGCCAAGAATGCAGTAAACGTCACGAAGATACAGCGCGCTGCGCAGCAGAACGAGGCAGTGGCAGTTCCGGGACGCGTGCTCGGCGGCGGGAAAATAGACAAGCCGGTGACAGTATACGCGCTACACTTCTCGAAGGAGGCGCACGCAAAGATAACGAAGGCAGGCGGCAAGTGCATGCCACTTGACAACGTAGACAAAAAAGCGAGGATAATGATATGAAGTTCTCAATGCATGGTTTTTACAAAACCATACAGGCTAAGCAAAGCTTAGTCATGAATTGGAACTTCCTTTCAAAAAACGAGGTTTTTAGAAAATGATAATAAACGGAAAGAACGCGGTGCTCGGAAGGCTGGCTTCGATGACAGCAAAGAAGCTGCTTTTGGGCGAAGAAGTCGTGATAGTTAACGCGGAAAAAGTTATAATCACGGGAAGACCGACGCAAATACGCGCAAAATATGTTGCAAGGCGCATAATAGGATCTCCGCAGCACGGGCCCTTTTTCCCAAGGAGCCCTGATGCGATCGTAAGAAGAACAGTGCGCGGGATGATGCCAAAGGAAAAGAAAGGCCGCGCTGCTTTCAAGAAACTGCGCGTGTATTCTGGGGTGCCTGCGGGCATGCAGGAAGGCGAGCAGCTGGCGGTGAAGGCGATACGCAGCAATTTCATGACAGTGAGCGATCTTGCGAAGACACTCGGATGGAACGGCAGATAATTATGAAAAGAACAACATTCGAACAGATGAGCAACATAGGACAGATAAGGAGAAGACAGACCTACGAAGGTAGTAACGGCGTTTTTACTGTAGATACTGTTGGTCTTGGCAGACGGTACATTCTTAGAGACAAAGACGGCAGCGAGATATCTCTGAACCTAAATACGGACGCCGACAAGACTCGTAGCAGAGAGCTGATTTACAGAAAGGACCTGAGAAATGTAGCGTGATAATTATGACAGAACAAGTAGAGCAAAAGAAAAAGAAAAAGGCAATGATAGTGATAGGAAAGAGGAAAAAAGCCACTGCACGCGCCACTATAACGGAAGGCACGGGCAAAGTGACTGTCAACTCAAAACCTCTTCTTTCCATACAGCCAAAATACGTACAGATGCGTCTGATGGAACCTATTATGATAGCAGGCGAGCGCGTAAATTCTGTGGATATACGCGTCAGAGTTATCGGCGGCGGCGTATGGGGACAGGCAAACGCGGCGCGGACGGCGATCGCCAATGCGCTTGTAAAGTGGACAAAGGATAATAAACTGAAAGAGACGTATACTGATTACGACAGGTCGCTTATGGTTTCGGACCCGAGAAGAACGGAGCCTCACAAACCTTCAAGGTCGACGGCAGGTCCAAGACGCAGCAAGCAGCAGAGTAAGAGGTAATTATAATGGAAGTTAGAGATGAAATAAAAAATTTTGTTTCAAGAAGACTTAGGCAAGAGGGTGGAGACGCAGACAATTTGTGCACTCAAGAAAGAGTTTTGTTGTATCTTATACGAGGCGAATATTCACCAAAAACAGCAGCAAGCATAGACGTTGAGGAACTTTATAGAACTTGCAGAGGTTGAGAAAATGATAATACCAGTACGATGTTTCACATGCGGCAAGCCAATTGGGGGCTTGTGGGAAAAATACAAGGAACGCGTTGAGCACGGCGAGCAACCAGGCAAGATTCTTGACGACATGGGTCTGGACCGTTATTGCTGCAGATCTGTGCTGCTGACGCAGGCCGACGTAATAAAGAAGATAGCCAAATACCGCGTGTAAGTTTTTCTTTTACAGGTATTCTACCTTCAATCATCTTAAGAAAACTTCTGTTGTGTTATTTCTATGGACATCAAGAGACTGCTGGAGCTGGCAAAGGTTACTCCGAAGAAGGATTTCGACCAGTACTTTCTCTGGGATGACAGGACACTGGCCGAGGAAGTCTCTCTTGCCAAGCTTACGAGCAAAGATGTCGTGCTCGAGGTCGGCGCCGGCATCGGCAACCTGACTTTGCAGCTGTCAAAGAAGTCAAAAGTTATTGCCGTTGAGAAGGATTACGGATTCACTCACGTGCTCAAAGGGATACCGAATACGGATTCTGTCATGGCGGATGCGCTGGAATTCCTTGCGCCGATGAGGGGCAAGAAAGTTTTCAACAAGATCGTCTCGAATATACCTTACTCGATTTCGCAGGAACTCCTGCTTGAATTCTTCCGACACGAATGGGACATTGCCGTGCTGATAGTGCAGAAAGAGTTCGCGCAGAAGCTTGTTTCAAAGGAGCGCTTGGGCATGTTGATGTCTGATATCGCGGACGTGAAAGTCGGAAGGACAGTTCCTGCCAGCTACTTTTACCCTGTTGCCGTGCCTTCGTCTATTGTAGTGATAAAGCAGAAGAAAATGCTGGATGACATGTTCTGGGCTTTCATGTGCAAGCTGAAACCGAACAAGAATGTGTCAATGGTAAAGGGCGCGCCTGCGGCTCTCGGCAAAAAGAAGGTTCACCAGCTGACACTGGCTGAGCTGAAGAAATTATACGCTTCTCAATTACCCGCATAAAGAGGAAGCAGTTTAAGCGTTAACGGTCTTGTGCCGAATTCAAGCGCAAGCGTCTCATCATCTATGTAGAAATCTATTTTTGCGCCTTTTATCAATCTGCCTGTGTCCTCTGTTCTGAAGTACCCATCAAGTTCTCTTTTATTCATTTTTAGGAAAGTGTAAAGTTCCTTTTCACTTTCGATAGATTCCAGAAATTTCTGAAAATCCGGTGAGTTGCTGTCCAGCTGAGATATGTACACTTTTCTACCAAGCGGAATAACGAGCGGGTCGACCGCTATAGTTTTTCCGAACAGCGGTTCTGAGCCGTTTGCCGTTTTGTCTCCAGTGTACGAGTAGGCTGTGGCCTTAACTTCCAGCGGCACGGGCGAGCGCTCCAGTATTTCGTACAGGCTGAGCGACTTCTCTATTTCTACTGCAGGTTTTTCCATGTACGCGAACTTGGGCGCTTGCGCGGGCTGAGTAATGGCCAGTGCGCCTGCGAGTGCAGCGGCATATGTAGTTAGTTTTCTCATAAGATCACAAAAGATCCGACTCATTACAGTGTTTTAACAACTTTTATACCTTTCGGAACGAGGAAGGAATAATTTTTCAGACAAAATCGTAAAAATATGCGTCAGCACGAACAAATTTTTGCTTCTGCTACTGGCAAAGTAGGTTATTTTTCATGTTATAACAAAGCATAAGAACTGTCTGGTTATACTAAGAATTGATAGATATGTCATACGAAGAAGCAGCAATGTCGGCCCTTGTACGGGGTGTTAGAGTTGGCAGGCAAAATGCTCTACGCGAGGCTCCGCGCATTCCAGATCATTTAGGATTCAAACCTGATACTTACACGCTCAGTACAATGCCGATAGAAGTAGGTCCGCTGCCTGATGGAGTTTTGGGTGTAACTCATATAACTCCTGAGGGAAAAGCAGCCGGAATGAGGATAAACAGTTATATTTCAGAAATCATGACAGAGATGGGTAGAAAATACGGGGCAACTAAAAATCAAGTGCTTAATGCGATTTATAAAATGGCACGACACACGACAGAGCACGAAGGTTATCACGTTTTATCGGCTCACCTCGCAAGAGGCGAGGAGATTGACGAAAGTGCCCGCGATCTTATGGAATCAATAACAACCAGAGGTCGTTATAAGATGAAGAAAGCCCTTGGCGATCATGAGGACGCAGAATTTGTAAAGAAGACAAATCCATATCCACGTGCATGGAGGATGTCGGAACTTGCAGACTGGGCACCTTACGAGGGTCCTTCCGGAACAGGCTATAGGGGATACATTTCCGATTCCGAGGCGGAAAGATTTTCCAAGACTAACTGGAGACTCGCAAAATCGGTGGCCAAGGCTGCGTGGAGAAAAGGTGTTGACAGTCTAGGCGGAATAATGCCACAATACGCTATGCAGGCAGCAGCTTAATTTTTGCATTCTCTTGTTTACAAATAAGCATGGCTGCTTAACTTACGATTATTTTGTTCTTGCCCTTGAAGCCTGCGCCCAGTTTGCTCTCGTCAGGCATCTTGCCCTGCTGGAGCTGTTTCAGCTCGTCCAGCGTCTTCAGATGCGTCTTGCTATGGCGCTTAAGCGCGTCCCAGCTCTTGAACGACTGGTCACAGCGGGCGCACGTTACCGGTTTTTTGATCTTTCTTGCTCTTAACTGCATAATATTATATGATGCATGTCAGAATAAATAGTTTTTCTGTTTATTACTTGCATGTTTCTGACAAAATACGCGCCGCAAAACACGAAAGACATAGTCGGCAACGCCGCCGCTATCAGATCTATAATGGGCTGGCTGCACAGCTGGACGCGGGGCGTAATGCTCGTCCATGGGCCGCCCGGATGCGGCAAGACGACGGCGCTGCGGCTGATAGCAAAGGAACTCGGCTACGACATGCTCGAAGTGCACGCGGACGAGAAGATACCGGCCGCCGAACTTAAAGCAGCCACGGCGCAGCGCAGCATATTCGGGAAAAAGAAAATCATACTCGTTGAGAACATAGGGACTGCCTCGATGCGCGGCTTTTCAGATATCGCCAAGGCAAGCGCCTGCCCTATCGTATGCACTACTGACGATGTTTACAAGCTGTCGCCGTCAGTGCGAAGAGCCTTCCTGTCGGTTAAGTTCGAGAAAATTAGCGAGAGCGACATGACGGCGCTTGCAAAAAGAATAGCCGGCGAAGAAGGCATTGACGGCAAGCGGCTGGGCCAGATCGCAAGAATGGCAAACGGTGACGTGCGGGCCATGCTTATAGACATCGAGTCAGGAAGCAACGGCTACAGGGATTTTGACGAGAACATGTTCAATACGCTGAAACTTATATTCAAAACAACCAGCATAGAGAACGCGCGCATAGCGATGGAAAACAGCCAGCATCCCGATCTGGCCTCATGGCTTGAAAATAACATTGTTGAGGAGTACACGGATATTGAAGCAATCGCCACCGCATACGACTATCTCTCCAAGGCCGACGTCTTCTCGGCACGCGTCATGCGCAGACAGTCGTGGCAGATGCAGCGTTATGCACAGGATCTGGCTGTCTTTGGCACTGTTCTTGCAAAAGAGCGGCCGTCCGCACGCTTTGTTGCGTACAGGCCGCCTTTTTTCAGAAGAAACAACGCAAAGTTGATGGCAAAAATTGCTGTAAGCTTGCACACCTCTGCGACACATGCACGCGACTATCTGCCCGTCATAAAACTACTGGGTCCGCGCTTCTGTGAAGAGCTGGGTCTGGATGAGAACGAAACGGATTCCATAATGAACTAGGCCGCGCCGATTATCTGATTAACATTTGAATACGTGGAGAAATTGTATATCGTCTGGCGGCCGTCTGCTATGATCAGATCCATTTTCACTATATTGTTCGCGCCGCACGGCGGCGTTACCTGGTATTCAAGCAGTGCAAAGTAACCTTTTCCTGCAAGCGATTTTTCTGTCACTGTCTTGAATTCGTTGAGATTCGTCGTCAGGTTGATGCAGTTGACGTTAGTCACCGTGGTGGCGACTATCTTGTTGAACTGGTTCTGTATGTTGTAGAAATAATAATCGCTGTTCATCGACGCGGTCTGCGACGAGTCCAGCACGAAATAGTCCTTCATCATGACGGATATGCCGAAGAATATGGACGAGGCGACGACTGCTGATATTATGAACCACTGGCCTTTCATGATATCATTTGGATTGGGTGATTTTTATACTAAAATTATCACTGTCTTTATTTCCAGCACTTATGAGAAAATGGATTAAAGAACGTTTCGGAAGTAGATTGGTTATGAAAGCAGACTACATGGCTTCCGTAAACCCCTCAAGAAAAACTCTTTTAGCGGAGATTGCTACTGTGGGCGATGTAAGCCGTTTCATGGCTTCCATAGGATATAAATTTATTTCGGGTCTAATGGAATGCGATCAAAACGCGGGTCTTGAAGATTTGGGGCATAAAGTATACGAAATAGAAGGCGGACACATTTCCTCACGAGGCCAAACATTTCATCTTTTCAGTGCAAGCCCTCCTCTTGACGAGGGCGCAATTAAAGAAGCGAAGCGCCAGAATATAGGACTTTACAAAGTCGAGAAATTATAGTTCATGCGATAGATACGACCTGCGCGTGCCTGACCTTGCCTATCTGTATGACCGATTCCTCGTTAACTATTTTTTTGTCTATCAGCAGCTGCACGATATCGTTGCCTACTGCGTTTATTATCGTCGATTTTTTGGCAATTTTTAGAACAGCTGCTGCGTCCGACTTTTTTTCACCGTAGAAATCTTTGCTCACGTGGAGCGTCAAATCGCCTTCCGTAAACGTTTTTCCCAATATATTTGCATCGCATACGGCAAGCAGCTTGTCGTCGCCCGTCTCGAACAGTTTATACGAGAACATCATGATCTTGCCGGTCTTCTTGCCCCGCAGGCTTCACATTTTATGAAAACATACCCGTCTATTTTCTGCAGAGCTGTATCAGGTTTTCCGCACTCATTGCATATAACGTACTCTTTTGTATATTCCCTGATACGCTGGTTTATCAGCGCCGACGGAACTTTTGCCTGCATGATAAGTTCGCCGCCCCTGATGCTTCCCGGCACGGCAAGAGTCTTGAACAGGTATTTTGACAGCTCACTTGGCTCACGGCGCAGCGTCTTCGATATGTCGGCGAAATTCTTTATTATGGTCTGGCGGCCTTCCAGGTATGATATAGCTGTAGGCACTTCGAACCGTGATTCTGTTTTCCTGGGCATGTTTGTCAATGCCTTTTTTAGCATCTCTTCATAATCCATTATTTACCACCTAAATACTTGGCGTTAGCGGATTTAATCGTTCCGGTAACGCCCAAAATCTTCACGACGCACTTTGATTCGCTGATGACTGATAATAGCGACAAAACGGCGCGGACGCGCTCGACGGCATCGTGCCGGCATTTTATAATTCCCGTCTGCTTGGCTTCGTCGTAAGAATTATGAACGAACCAGATGCCTGCTTCGGACGTGCCCAGCTCGCCGAGAAATTCCATGGAAGCGGACCAGACGGAGTTCACGAGCTCGCTGTAATTGACAGGGCCGCTTGATACGACCTCGTATATTATGTAGCGCTTCGGCGGACGCATGCTCGGGGGCAGCATCTTTGGTTCTGTCATTATTCAGGCCTCCCGTTGTATCTGCCTATTATGTTTTTGCTTACTTTTTCAAACGCCTTTTCAGCGTCAACGTTCAGTTGATTGGCTAGGCGAAGCGATACGAAGAGCAGATCACCTATGCCGTCTTCGAAGACGTCACTTTTTTCTTTTATTATCTCCTTTCTTTCGTGCAGCTCTTTGTAGCGCAGATGCTTGCTCATTTCCAGCAGTTCTTCGTGGACGTGGTCGAATTTATCTATGTTCGGCTCATCAGACCAGCCGTTGGCGGCAGCGAAATCTTTTATCATTTTTTGTGCTTCACTAATCTTCATCGATCATCAACTACCTTTACGCCGTCGTATCTTTTGCCTGCGTGCTTCTCGCGGTTTATGTTCACTATCTGCTCGGGGATGCTTGAAGCCGCATCGATCGCCTTTCCAAGCTCAAGTCCCAGAAGATGCGCTATCGCGGCCAGCTCGCGCCCGCCGCGCAGGCCCCACTTTGTCACGGCTGAAGACGATACAATGACGGGCGTCTCGTACTTCGCGCAAAGCCCGATATTCTTTTTCAGGGATGACAAAACATAGATCCGGTTTCTCTTGTAGCTTTCAAGAACCTCGCGGAAGTTTATTTCTATGGCAACGTTGTTGTCGTGCGCGGCACGTACGCATACGTGATCGAGGCCGCTGTCCTTGCGGCCGAGCTCGGCATGGCAAAGCACGTCGACCGCCGAGTTTTCGCACGCAGCACGGTTCACGTCGTAATTTCCGCCGTGAACAAGAAGCACGTCGGCGCGCGGTCTTGCTTTGTCAACGAACGAATTAAGCTCGTCAGTTCTTGTTGCTTTAATCATCAGACAGTTTACAATATCTATGCCGTCTATCCTAGGCAGTGCAGCGTGCCCGCCAGAATAGTAGTGCACAACACCTATACCTGCAAGCCCCAGACGCTTTGCCATTTCAGCCATTTCTTCGAGCGTGTTCTCGCCTATAGACAGGCTGGTGTGCACGTCCAAGTCGTAAAAGTTCATTATTTTATTAAAGTAGGAAGACTTTTATGCAGCTAAATCAGACGGAAGTTTATGACTTTCAGTGGTGTTTCGGGCGTTATTTTGAAGCCGTAATTCTTTGAATATTGCTTGTACATGGCTTCGGAAGACGCAAATTTCTCATGACCTTTCCAATCGTCGTCTGTAAGCTGTCCGAAAGTCGTATTTCTGATAGACAGAAGTTTTATTCTACAGAACTGTTTCCTGGTTTTCGATTCTACGCATTCAACAAGGTCATTTACTGAAAGGTTCTTGTCGTCATTGACACGCCAAGTAATAGTCTTCTCGCCGGATATTACAAGAGGTATAAGTTCCTCGATAAAACCAAGCTGTTTCATTATTAGAATTAATTAAGATCTCTTGCTTTTCTGCTCGCGCCGGTTCTGCCGCGGAATGCCCTTCTACGCTGGCTGACTATCCAGTTGATTTTCGGATCATTCTTTATGACAGGGTGATTCTTGTCGACTAGAATTACTTCGAAGAACTTGTACTTACCATCCTCACCCACGTAATAAGAATTAAGGACCTCTAAATTCGGGAACTTTCTTGCTACTCTTCGCTCTGCGATTGCCTGCTTGCGCTCTACTGTGTTGAAGAATACACCCATACTTCTTGGCTTTCTGCCCTTGTGCAATGATGGTTTTCTTCGACCGCCCTTGCTTATGCGCGTTCTTGCTATAACGTAGCCCTGTTTTGCGCTGTATCCTAGGCTTCTGGCCCTGTCTATCCTTGTCGGGCGCTCAATTTTCTTGACAACA
>DATDYJ010000106.1:0-3002 GCA_035289025.1 archaeon | reverse complement strand
ACACTGTATCACGACAAGATAATTCATGTCGAATTCGCAGACCCATATTGTAACAGGCTAAGAAAAATGATAACAGAACAAGGTCATAAAATGGGCCTAGACATATTGGAGGGTGGAACTGTTGCTGTTGTCGGAGGTAACAATTTCTCTACCAGAGCTGAGCATAGCAGATTCAAAAAAGACGGTTGCACGCTTGTCGGTATGACTCAATATCCAGAATCAGTCTTCTCCCGCGAGCTTGGATTGTGTTATGCTGCTATTGCTATAGTTACCGACTATGCTGTCAATAACCAAGATACGAAAGATATACACGAGACAACCCACGAAGAAGTTGTGGAAAAATTCGCCGCAAACATAGGAAATGTTACAAGGCTTCTAGAGGAATTATTACCGCTTATACCAGACAGCCGCGACTGCCCTTGTCCTACGACAATTGAAAGAGCAGTTCACTGACACGTCCCACATTTTCTTTAAATAATTAGTTTCCCTATTTGAACTGTGATAAAAATGGAGCGTAAAACTGGTGGATTAGTTCACATCGGGAGAAACTACACTCAGCACTCCCTCTAGAAAGAGGAAAAAGTTTAGGGAAAGCTCCGTTAAATTTTCTGTTTCTGTTGACGAAAAAGGTCGCATTATGCTTCCCGTTGAAATACGCAAGACGCTAGGCATCAACAAAGACGACAAGTTAGACCTGTTTCTGTTTACTTCTGAAGGCAGGATTGTGATAAAACGAGGTGACAACGATGTCAGGTGAACGACTTCATTTGGAAAAGTATAGGTGTATTAGGCGGGATGGGTCCCGAGGCAACCGCAGCGTTTTACACGCGTATAATAGAGACTTGCCAACGTGATTACGGTGCGAAATACGACAGTGATTTTCCACCGCTTTTTATCTACAACTGCCCTCTTCCGAACATTGTTGAAAGTAACGGAGAAGAAGATCTGGTACTGGAAGTTCTTAGAAACGGTGTATCAAAACTAATAAATGTCGGTTGCGACATCATCTCGGTGCCTTGCAATACAGTATTCAAATTCATCGATACGTCGGATTACGACACACAGATGCTGGATATTGTAGAAGAAACAGCAAAATGTATTCGGTACAGAGGAGTAAGGAAAATAGGTCTCATTGCTACAAAAAATACAGTCATGGGTAGATTGTACGAAAATAAGCTAGAAGGAATAGAAGTTTTGCAGTTATCACAGGAGTCACAAAACGAGACAAATGATATAATAATGCGGATTCTTTCTGGAAGGAAAAATATCAACGACAAAAAACAACTTCAAAACTTCATTGGTGAACTTGCCGGCAAAGGCGCGGAAGGAGTAATTCTTGGGTGCACGGAACTGCCGCTTCTGATTTCACAGAACGATTCAGAAATCACTGTATTTGATACCATTCAGATACTTGCCGAGGCGACAGTAAAAAAGCGAGGTGGTAAGAGTGCAATATAAATGGGACTCAAAGCTTACGCCTGCTGAGCGGACAACATACCCAAAGGATAGGATAATCGTTTGGTACGACAGAGTGTACGATGAATACGTGACAGCAGACGGCACAAAATTGGATCGATTTTTCAATCCTATAAAAGAGCAGGAGAATAAAGGATAATCATGCCTTACCAACCACCACGAGGAACACGCGACCTGCTACCGGCTGATATGATAAAGCGCCAGTTTATCGTGGACACAGCGCGCGCTGTCTTCGAGCGGTGCGGATTTGATCCGCTGGAGACGCCCGGCTTTGAGGAGTACGAACTGCTCTCGGCGAAAGCAGGCGAAGCGATCAAACAGGAAATTTATTATTTCAAGGACAAGAGCGACCGCGAATTAGGATTGCGTTTTGATTTTACAGTGCCTGCAGCACGTGTCGTGGCGAGCAATCCTGATCTGCCCAAGCCCTTCCGCCGCTACCAGATCGGTCCCGTGTGGCGTTACGATCGTCCCGGTGCCGACCGCTACCGCGAATTCTGGCAGGCCGACATAGATATATTCGGCGCGGCAAGCGCTGATGCCGATGCCGAAGTCGTTGCCTGTGCGTGCGAAGTCATAAAGAAAATAGGTTTGTCGAATTTTACCGTTCGCATCAATAACCGTAAACTGATCAATTCTGTGCTTAATGCTTTAGGCGCGAAAGCTGTCGATGTCATGCGTATTATCGATAAGCTTGACAAGATCGGCGAAGACGGCGTGCGCGAAGAGATGAATAATAAAGGAATTCCAGACGTTGAAAAAATATTGAAATTAGTCGGGATAAGGAATGTAGAAGATATTTCCGTCTCGGATGAAGAAGGCAAAGCAGGCAAAGAAGAAGTCATACAACTTTTGTCGCGGCTGAAAGTTTTTGGCTGTTCCGCCGAGTTTGACATGAGTCTTGTGCGCGGGCTTGAATACTACACAGGCAACGTCTTCGAGATATTCCAGGAAGGCGGGCTCACGATAACTGCAGGCGGTCGTTATGATAATATGGTCGAGCAGTTCGGCGGCAAACCAACGCCGGCTGTCGGTATTTCGCTTGGTGTTGACCGCCTCACTAATTTAGTCCAGATGGATCTGGGCAAAACAAAAGTAAACATTTTTGTAGCGAACGTCAAAGACAGCAATAAGGAAAAATGCATCCAGCTCGCAGGACAGCTGCGTGATCTTGGCGTGAACGTCGAGTACGACGTGTCAGGCCGTCAGTTATCCAAGAAGCTTGATTACGTGAATGCAAAAGGCATAAAATTCTTACTGGTTGTCGGCGAGAAAGAAGAAAAGAGCGGCGTAGTCAAGCTGCGCAATATGGTAAGTGGAACAGAAAGAGAGATAGAACTTCGTAACCTGAACAGAATCACAGGTATGATAGATTAGCTGTATTTTGTCACTTCGGGTTCGTACCAAAAGGTTCTTTAGTTTTCAGTGCATTATTATTACTAGGTGTGAAAAATGAACTGCATGGAATGCGGCTCGGACAAGATTGGTTACGATCCGATCCACGACAACAAATACTGCCGCGATTG
>DATDYJ010000105.1:0-3597 GCA_035289025.1 archaeon | reverse complement strand
CGCATAGTAGAGGCGCAGAATAAGCTCGTGTTCATCGCGCGCCGCGATGCGCGGAGGGATGAAATAAAGAAGGCGGTTGAAGATGCATTCGGTTCGCCGGTTGTCAAGGTTACGACAATGATCGATCAGTCAGGCCGAAAGAAAGCGTTCGTGAAGTTCAGGAACGCTGGCGCGGCAGGCGACATTGCGATAAAATTGGGAGTCATTTGATAATTATGACATTAAATAATGATTTCGTAGAATCGGTGCGATTGGTTCAGGAGAAGGGCGGTCTTGTAAAGATACTTTCGTACGGAGGAAGCATAGATCCTTCAATGGCTTTGGCGGTGGCAAACGGTGTTCCTGTTATCGGCAGCGTCGGCAGTGGCTACGATAAGCAACCTATTAACGATGGACTGACAACTGTACAAAGGAAAAAAATTTTGGAGAATCTGGGGGATTATTCGGAATGCATGTTCCACGCAATTTCAATTTAATGGTGATATAATGGGAAAGAATCTAAGGCAGCAGAAGAGGGGAAAAGGAGGTCCGCGGTACCGCGTTCCTAGCTTCCGCTATCCCGGCAAAGTAAACTATGCTAATATGCCAGAAGGGAACGGCGTTGTTATCGACATAGTTCACTCGCCCGGGCGCATGACGCCTTCCGCTGTCGTTGATTTCAATGGCACAAGAAAGACATTGCTTGCCGCAGAAGGAGTTGAAGTTGGACAGGTGATTAATGATTCAACGGAAAACGGCTGCATAACGCAGCTGAAGAACATACAGGAAGGAACAAAAATATTCAACGTCGAGCTCAACCCGGGCGACGGCGGAAGACTTTGCCGCGCCTCGGGCGCTTTTGCAACGGTCATAACAAAGAATGAAAATAATACATTGCTGCTTATGCCGTCGAAAGAAAAGAAAGCACTTTCGAATGCCTGTCGCGCAACTATAGGAATAGTTGCATCTTCAGGACGCACGGAGAAGCCGTTCATGAAGGCAGGTACAAAGTTTTACAAGATGAGGGGTCTCGGCAAGCTTTACCCGCACACATCAGGCGTAAGCATGAACGCGTGCAACCACCCGTTCGGCGGACAGACAAGACCGGGCAAGCCGAAGACTGTGTCAAGGCATGCGCCGCCAGGAAGAAAAGTCGGAAGCATCGCGGCGAGACGCACGGGCAGGAAGAAGAAGTGATAATGATGACAACTACGACTTATGTAATGGACATCGAACCGAAGGCACTGAGAGCGCTTTCTAGGTTGCTGCCCGAAAACGAATCAGTTATCGCATACGACTTGCATGAAGACGACATCGGGTCGGATCACCACGATCCCAATGATCATATTGTGTTCGCACAAACGTACGGTTTGGACGATAATTTTGACCCGTTTCCGATAAGACTGACACCATCCGAACATATGGGCAGGCCTGTCGTGGCTGTGGAGTTCCTGAACATGTCGGACGCTGCTGATTTCGTGGGAAGGCAAACGGAAAAACTTGCGGGCTATGTCGCAGATATGTTCCATCTGCTTCTCCAGCGCGATGTAGAGGCTTTCCCGACTGGACAGAGTTGATAATTATGGCAAAAGTTTACAAATTCCGCGGAAAAACTACAGAGGAACTGCAGGACATGAACCTCGAGGAGTTTTCAAAACTCCTTAAGTCAAGGCAGCGCCGCGCGCTAAAGCGCGGTATGACTGTTGTCGAGAAGAAACTGCTCGAGAACATCCGCAAGATGAAAGGAAAAGACAAGATGGTCCGTACGCACTGCCGCGATATGATAGTAGTGCCTGAAATGATAGGCACAAAACTCGGCGTACACAACGGCCATGAATTCACAATGGTTATAATAAGCGAAAGCATGCTCGGGCACAGGCTTGGCGAGTTCGCAATGACAAGAAAGAACGTCAAGCACAGTTCGCCTGGTCTTGGCGCAACACGATCGAGCAAGTTCGTGCCGCTGAAATAGAAGTGATGATATGAGAAGTTACATAATCGATGTACCGTATAGAGAACTGCTGAATACACAAAACAATAGATTAGTTTCAGCAGACGGATCTACTATAGTAGCATCGGGAACATCATTTCCATCACTTGTAGAAACAAGAAATGGCCGAGGCTTTTATGTGATATTTGAACCTGATGCTGAAAGACTTGACGTAACAAAAATGAATATTCCAGATAATCTTGATATTTATCAGAAAACGGACCCTGTACTGGACGCCGTGGGTCATGCAAGTTCACTTTTACATAGACATGTTTTATTGAGGTCATAAAAATGGGACAAACATTCGAACCGAAACACAGATATGCGAAAGCATTCGGAACGAATATGAAAATATCTGCAAAGAATGCCACAGTGGTTTGCAAGGCGATAAAGAACAAGCCCCTTAACCGCGCAAGAAGACTGCTTGTGGATCTTGACGCAAAGACGCGCAACCTTGACGGTAAATACTACTCAAACGCAACGCATGCAATGCTGCTGCTTTTGGACAGCTGCGTGAAGAATGCAGAGTTCAAAGGACTTGACACAGGGAAACTGTTCGTACACGCCTCGGCGTCGCACGGAACGAACATACAGAGGCGAAGAAGAAAGGGAGCCTTCGGAAGCCAGATGAAGACCACAAACATGGAGATCCTGCTGATAGAAAGAGGAAAGGCAAAGACTGTAAAGAAAATAAACCAGAAGGAAAATCCCGTTGCTGTAAAAAAGGAGAAAACTGCAGAGCACGCACACAAGGAAGACGAACATGTTCACCAAGAGCACAACGAGAAGACGGAGGAAGTCAAGGGGTAATAATTACGAGGACTAGGTCCGAGTCACCCTTTCTTTCCACATCTGAAAGATGGGGACTTAGGAAAGCTTTGCTTTCCTCAAGTTGGGGTTGATCAAGACCTTTTCTTCATAAGAAAAGGGATGGATTATGAAAGAACGACTATTCATACAGAAAGCGAAGGAGCAGGTAAAGCTCCGTGAATTCATAAAGAAGCAGTTTGCGCAGGCAAAGTGCGGCGAAGTGGAGATACAGTATACTCCAGTTGTTACGAGGATAGTACTCTACACAACTACTCCGGGTCTGATAATAGGCAGCGGCGGGGAGCGGATAAAAGAAACGATGGAGATACTGAAGAAGGATTTCGGCATTGAGAACCCGCAGATAGACGTGCAGAAAATAGAGAACCCCGACCTTGAGCCAAACATAGTTGCGCAGAATATAGCGGGCTCGATCGAGAGCGGTGTGAACTTCAAGAAACTTGGTAATTATTTCCTTCAGCGCGTCATGGAATCGGGCGCATTCGGATGCGAGATAGTGATGACAGGCAAACTCAGCGGCCAGCGCGGAAGACGGGAGCGATTTGTTGCCGGTTATCTGAAGAAGTGCGGCGACACGGCAAAGAAGGATGTTGCAAAGGGCTTTGCACTTGCAAACCCCAAACTTGGAAACATAGGGATAACAGTAAAAATAATGTTAAGACGCAGCGAACTTGCACTTAAGATAGAGCCAAGGGCGATAGAAGAAAAGAAAGAGGAAGCTCCGGCTGAAGTCAAAGGGGAATAATTATGGCAATACTGAAAGCGAAAAAATCACGGGAATTGAATGAGAAGGAAATCGG
>DATDYJ010000104.1:0-8631 GCA_035289025.1 archaeon | reverse complement strand
TTACTTCCAGTAGATCTTAGTCCGGGCGAACTGCTTCTCTGCGGCTAATACGTCTTTGTAAAATTGTTCCTTGTTCGTGTGCATCATGGCAAGAATTCGGGCTGCGGTTTGCGGACCTACGCCGTGACCTGCCAGGACCTCGGCCGCTTTGCGCCCGTAGACCATGACGAGATCCGCGCTTCTTCGCACGGTGTTAAGCTCATTCTGTTCGTCGGTAGTAAGCTGTTTTTTCTTGAGACGCTTTTTAATTATTTCACCTGCGTTCGTCTGGCCTCTTCTGATTACGGCCATAAGCCGTGATGTGCACTTCGGGCACTCCGGCTGTTCTTCAACGTCGCGCACGGCGGCTACTATGGAAAACTCGCCGCAGTTGGTGCACAGCAGCCGGACGCGCGTATTTAGCAGGCGTTTCCTGAAGGCGTTCAAGATTTCTTTTTCAGGCATTCTCGGCTTCATTACTTCGTTGAACTGGTGGGTCAGGCCGAGCTCGCCGAGATAGCTCAGACCCTTCTGGATTTTTATTTTTATTTCCTCTTTTTCTATCGCCGCCAGAACTGACTGCGCTTTCGGCACGTCCATCTTCTCGTGGAACGTTTCGCGAAGCGTCTCCGTGTAGACAGGCGTCCTGCTGTACGCTGTTACGATCTTGTTCATGTTTATCTTGTCGTACTTTGCGTCACGACGGATTATCCCGAAGCGGCGGGCAACGTGGAGAAAGCGCCACTTGAACATCGACGAGCGTTCGAGCGCAAGGGTCAAAACCGTGTTCATATCTTCCGGATTCTTCATCATGCTGATTATCTTTTCGACGCTTGCTACGGTCTGCAGTATTATGCGGTACGGATCGTTCTTCATGTTTACAGCCACGCCCGTCTCTGCCGTGATTTGCGCCGAGAGGTAACGGCCGATCGTGTCGTTAACAAGCGACCCGAAGCAACTGTGGATGATTACAAAATCTTTGTACGTTTCTATCAGCATGGTTTTGTCGTCCGGAACGGCGAATGGCCGTTGCTTCTTTATTATTTCTATCATTTCCTTCGCGGCTTCCTTATCCACGTTGTACCGTTCACGGATCTTTTCCACGCTTTCCTGCCCGGCAAGCCGGCGCAGCCGCCCGACTTCCTGCGCGACATCGAAAGCCACGGGAATGAGTTCGCCCTCCCACGACGGTATGGCTGATTCTATATCGTCCACGGGCTCGACAATGACTTTCTGGCCGTCGACCTGTATGATCTTCCATGCACGGCCGGCGCATACGAAAGTGTTGCCTGTCTGGCCGTGCTCCGCGACGAAGGCCTCGTCAAGCATGCCGATCGGCTCGTTCTGTACTATGGATATCACGCGGAACTTGACGGCCGCCGGTATAGTGGAAAGATTTTCAAAGTAAGTTGTCCACGCTTTTCGCCGGCGGTTCACGACCGTTCCGTCTTTCGTTTCGTTGAGAAATACCAGGCGTATATCAGCCATGAATTTCAGGAGATTATCTATGTCTTTTTTCCTGATGTCGCGGTATATGTACGAACGTTTCACGATGTCGTATATCGTATTGGAATTCAGTTCGTACTCGCCTATTGCCATTCCCATGATCTGTCCGGCGAGAACGTCAAGCGCCATGTCGTGCGTCTTGATCTCCTCCAGCTTGCGGCGGGCGGCGTCGGCTGCGACGACGGCCGACTCGAAGAGGTCTTCCTCGCCGGAAATAATTATGCCTTTGCTGACTTCGCCTATCTTGTGGCCCGCACGCCCGACGCGCTGTATGAGCCGCGCGGCCTGACGGGGGGATAAGTACTGGATAACAAGATCGATGGAACCGATGTCGATGCCGAGCTCGAGCGAGCTGGTAGTTATGAGCGACTTCAGTTCCTGATTCTTGAATGCGGATTCGCTTTTTATGCGGCCCTCTTTTGACAGGGAGCCGTGGTGAACGGCGTGCTTGAGATTGCGGTCAAACCTTTTGAGGCGAGAGGAGATAACTTCGGCAGTCTCGCGCGTGTTCGTAAACGCCAGCACGCTCTTATGCGCCTGTATAAGATCGTAAAGTCTTTTCAGACGGGACGTGGTTGCAACGCCGATGGCGAGATCGTCCGCAAGAACCTGATCCGCCGCAGAGGGTTTCGGATTCTCCACACGTATGTCGTAGCGTTTCTGCGACTCGGCGCGTATTATCTTTGTATTGCTGCTGAGAAATTCAGCGACGATATCGGGAGAGCCGACCGTAGCTGAGAGGCCGATGCGCTGGAAGTTACCTGCGAGTTGGGCGAGCCGCTCCAGTCCGAGAGACAACTGTGCGCCGCGCTTGCTTTCAACAAGCTCGTGTATCTCGTCTATCACAACGTACTTCACGTTCTTCAGGTGCTCGCGGAAAATCTTGCCCGTCAGGATGGCCTGCAGCGTCTCGGGCGTGGTTATGAGGCAGTGCGGCGGGGATTCTTTCTGCACAGTGCGCTCTTTCTGCGAAGTGTCGCCGTGACGGACGGATATTTCAATATCAAGCCTGTCACCCCACCAGAAAAGCCTGTCGAGGAGATCGCGGTTGAGCGATTTCAGCGGCGTGATGTAAAGAAGCGAAACAGGTTTCAATTTTTCTTTGTGTATTTTATCGAGCAGCGGAAGCATAGCGGTCTCGGTCTTGCCTATACCGGTCGCTGCAATAACCAGAACGTTTTTCCCTGCCGTTATATCCGGTATGCCCAGTTTCTGCGGCAGCGTGGGCTCGATGAAACCTTTTTCCTTTATCAGTTTCTGGAGTTCCGGCGAAAACGATTCAAATACCATATTTATTCCTTCAGTTTGACGTCCCTTATGCGGCCGAGATCGGTGCCGTCGAGCAGGTAGATATGCGCCGACTTCGTAAGCGTTGACGCGACCGGTCCCTGAAACCTGCCCTTGTTCACGGTATAATATCCCGATAGTTCGTTGAAAGCCGGCATTATGATTATTGTCTTGGAGTGCATGACGCCTTTGGCGTCTTTCTCTTCGGCTTTGCCGCGGACCCATACAGGTTCTGTATATACGGCTCCCATCTCGTCGCGGAATCTTACACACGGATGGTTGTGGCCTACTACTATTATTTTTTTTGTCGTCTTCACGGACATGTGACCGTGTGTTATCAGGCAGCTGCCCACGGCGAGCGATTTCTTTACACTTACTCTCCTGTCGTCTATGAGTTTTTCTATGTTGCCGTCGTGGTTACCCTTTATTATGACTATTTTTGAGAAACGCAGCAATGAGATAAACTCAGGCACTTCACGCCTCTCCTGCGCGCTTATGCCTGTAACTTTGTGCTTCAGGTCGCCGTTGATGACAAGATACTTGGCATGCGTCAGCCGCTTCAGCTTGTTTATGCGCTTCGCCAGCGAACTTACCTGGCTTGGCAGAGACACACCGGCCTGCCATAAGTCCTTGGTCAATCCTATATGTATGTCTGACACGACGAGATAATTGCCGATCTTCATAGCTGCCTGGTTCTTGATGAACATACCGAGGATATAGCTAAGTTTCTTCTTATAGTTCTCCAAGGGATATCACGAATATTATTTCCTTGGGAACTATACAAGGTTAAACTTTGTTTAACCTGTACAGGAGAATCTTCGATTCTCCTTGTATGTGAATCCACAAAGCACGTCAGTATTTTTTTGTGGGTTCACTATAAATGTGTTTTAGCACGAGTGAAATTATCTGCAAAATTTCCTTATAATCTTCCAGGCTGCGGCTCTTGACAGCGAAACCTGTTATTGGCACCTTTGGTATTTCTTTCAATATTATTTTATTTTCTGCGTCGTCAGCGGTTAAGTTGGTACTGTTACTTACGTCTGCCGCAATTACACCTTTTACCTCTATCTCTCTTGTTACTTCATCGCCGCTGGAAAGCTTGGCACGCAGGGTGTATATTCCGGGTTTTGTGCCGTCTTCTATGCGCGACTTTAGTGCCACAGTGTGGTTCATTTCAGCCGTGATGTCTTTTTTGTTCGCCGTCCATAAACCCGACCACTCTCCATCGAAGCCTTCTGAGACCGGAGTGTTACCGCTGTAGACGTACGAATATACGGAGGCAGTAGGCACTTTTACACTGACTAAAACTTCAAATTCCTCGCCAATGTAGACCGTATCGGGCGCCGAGACCATCTCAATGGCTTTTGAAGCGGTTTTAGATGTGACAATACTACTACTGCCTCCTCCCCCTCCTGATGAAACAGTAACAGTCTTACAGTTTGACGACGATATGCCGGAAATTTTTATCTGACGGGTAACCTGTACATCCAGTCCTTCTGCCACTATGTTATACGTACCATCGGCGTACTCTGCGTTGCAATTAGGCTTGATCTGCACAGGGATCTGGACTTCGTAGCCCTCCATTCTGGAGCCTGCGTGGAATTTCGATATGGAACTTACTTTTACGCCGTCTTTCTCCACATAAATGTCGATTGCGTATTTGTCAGCATCGCCGCGGTAAACGTACAGGTCGATATTTGCGGATTCACCAAAGCTGGCTTCGTCGTCCGCACCGGTTATGGATATTGAGGATGCAGCAGCGGGCTGGACGCCTTTGACAACGATCATTCTGGAGGCGTTAGCGTCTCCGCACGTCGAGGCGGCTATTCTGGAAAATATAACGTATGCTTCGGAGCCTTCAACGTCGGGTGTCCACGTGCGTGCTATGCTTTTCTCACAGGCAACGGACTGGGTTGTATTAAACATGTCCTTGACGATAGTTCCGAAAAGATCCTCGATCCAGTATTCTATCGTCATATTCTTTTCGCCGCAGGACGTATCGTTTACGACTATACTATAACCGGATGTATACAATTCCGGTGCTTCTATTTTCATGGATACGTTGCACGTGCTATTGGTCGGAGTAAAGTCTGGCGGTTCTACTATAATATTTTCCATTCCCGGTGTAGGGCTGCACTCGTACCATGACACATTGCGGCACAGTGACATGCCTTCGGCGGCCAACGGCTCGTAAGTTATGTTATCAAAAACAAAGGTAGAATTCTTAAGCACGATTGTTTTATTTACCGAATTCGACAGGCCTGTCCATGAACTGTCGATGCACGTGCCGTTGAATTCGTAGTCGAGCAGGAACGTTGCGTTATCCTGGGCAATGACTGCATAGCCGCCGGGCGCCAGCAAGACAGCGCCGAGCGAGTGGTCGGTCTCGTCAGTGCGTAGTTTGATATTTCCAAGATCCAGTGCCTCGCCGTCGTTATATATTTCCACCCATTCGCGGCCGGTGTCGCTTCCGGAAGGATTGTACATTATCTCGCTGATTTGCAGCGCGTAGGATACAGAGAGAAGCAATAACAAAGGCACAATTAATTTTGCACCATACATAAAATTTTCAAGATTAATGCTCTTAAACTACTACCGCATGCCACAGTTTTTATACATATCGCTATTGCCGGAAATATCAGCAGGAAGTCGCGTCCGTTCCGCCGGGCGCGCTGACGGAAACATCTGACCGCGTTAACGGGTCAGCATTCTTGTTGCAAAGCGCTACCGTGGATGTGCAGACAAATAATGATCCTGCTGCCTGCTGTACTGCAGGACAGCTGCCACTTGTTGTCAGTGTGTTATTGACAAGGACTGCGACCGATCCCATAGGGATCGCCTGGGTTCCAGATGCACGCAAATTCAGCGTTGTGCCAGCAGCACTTACTATGGCAACTTTCTGGTTTGTTGCTACAAGCTGCTGGTTCATGCTTTCGCCTGTTGCTGCTGTGGCACTCTCAAGGGAGCGCTGCAAAAATATGAAGGCGAAGCCGGCCATCGATACTGTTATGAGAAGTAAAAGTATTACCGCGATAACAGGTGTTATGCCTTTCATACTTTATTTCTCGTCAAGACCGATATATAAAGATTTGTCGGCTTGCGAGTTTGCTTTATTGAAAAGAAAGTTGTACACTTAGAAATTAGAAAAGATGGCCTTCCATCAGCTTCTTCCAGCTTTTCGCGACTTTTTCCTGCGTGCCGTCTTCCTTTGTTATATGAAAACTTTTCTGGACGTGGTTAAAGTTCTCGACGGGTTCCAGACGGTTCGGCCGTTTTGTCAAGGCGACGGCGCCGTCCTCTATTTCGTAGAGCGGCCAGATACCTGTTTCGACAGCGACACGGCCGACCTCTATTGTGTTGGACGGCTCGTATTTCCAAAGCGCAGGACACGGCGTCAGCACGTCGATGAATTTCAGCCCCGGCAGCGCGGAAGCTTTCTTTAATTTTGTTATGAAATCCTGCGGGAACGAGACGGACGCAGTGGCGACGTAAGCCGCATTGAACAGGTGCTTCGCGAAAGTCCGGTCAAGCCTGTGATTAATAGAATTGTAACCCTGGTCGTTGGCGCATATGTAAATTATGTCCTCCTTTGCATGCAAAAGCGCGCCAATGTTGATTGCCGTCGCTCCGTCTCCTGCGAAGACGACAGTTCTGCCGACCCCGCCGCGTGCAACGCCTCTAGCCACGGCGGCAGCGTTCAGCCCGGCGTGGATGAAAGGCACGTTCAGGTTGCGCCCGTAGCTTGTGAACGAGCCCGTGCCGTTGACTATTATTACGTTATCAAGCGTCTGCAGAAGCAGTTTCATGGCAAGGAACGTGCCGCATCCGGGGCATCCGTCGCCGAAGTTCTTGAGCGGCTTCAGCTCGGCAACGTTGACGTCGATTGGCATTTTCTATGGTTGTGATGCAAAGCTTATAAGCGAGAAGCTCGCTTCTCGCTATACAGGAATACCAGTCCGATATTCCTTGTATAAACAAACTTCTTTTTTAAAGAAAATTGGCGGCTCAAAAGCTACCCGAGTGTTCATCGGAATAAGCACATGGCGCCAAGGCACCTTGTTTTGCTCCTCACGCTGGGACGGTCTTATCATCGCCGCCAGTTGTAGTTAATCGGGAAAGGATTAAATAGAACTTGTAGTATAATTGTATTATGAATCGTGCGGAAGAACCATACGTCATAGTTAGCCGTAAGGAAATGGATACCGCCAGAAACAGCCTTATGCGTGTATACCGTATGTGTGAAGTGGAAAGACGGAATGCGCATGACGCAACCCAGCAGCAAACTCTGGATACGCGTATGACGGACATGAAGAATGCATTAATCGGTTTGCAGATCTATGAAGCGGAAATTATGAAGTTATCGGAAATAAATTCTGCGCTTGATGCCCAAACCGGATATGTCAGGTCGCAATGGGGTGAAGATGCGATGAGAGCAATTTCTGAGACATCCATTGAAAATGAGTTAAGAAAAGCATTACCTCAAGACATTCTTAGTGCTGGTTATCCTCATAGAAGACTGCAGCGCGTAGGCGCAGATCACGAACAGCGAATTATAGATCGTATGGACGGACGGGCAAGGGATTAGAGGCAGTTGTCGTTATCAATCACACCCGAATCACGTAGAAAAGTCCAGCAATCTTTATATTATCCGAGCACTATATAGCAATACTGCTAATATGAAAATATTCGGCATTACCTAAGGAGGAATTATAATGACAGTGAGCGTAAAGAGTTTTTCGGAATTGACAAGAAAGGACGTGTTCACGCACAAGGGATCGTACTGCGGCAAGGTGCTCGACCTCGGTCTTGACCTTGAAAAGTTCCGCGTGAAATCGCTCGTGGTCGATGCTGTGCGCGGGTCGTTTCTTGCAAGCCTTGTCGGCGACAAGAAAGGTGTGATAGTCCCGTTCACCATGGTCCAGTCCGTGGGCGACGTGATAATCATAAAGCACATCAATCCGACGGCCGTCGAGACTGAAGATGAAGAAGCGCCTTCGAGCTAGTTTTTTGTTTTTATTCTGCTCATTCTAGCCTTGCGGATTTACGGCTCTAAAAATGTTTAAGAAGACTTGGTTTATAGTCTGGATATGCCATTCATCCAGTGCATTCGATTCCACGAGCCTAAACCTACGGTTCTTTATTTTCATGAGACGGGATATGCCGATGCTTTTGGCAAAGACCGTGTTGGTATCCCCGAAGGACTTAAACACACTGTATCTATTCTAGAAAGACATCCTCAGCTAACCGGGTCTGCAACTTACATTCTTGCAGCCCTCTGGGGAGACAAGGGCAGGAAAACAGCTGAACTTTTTGGATATGGCGACTTGAGTGAATGGCATTGTAATCCTACAGCTTATGACCCATTGGTGTTCAAGGACGGCGTATACCAGCCCCTTTCAATGGAAGTTGGCTGCGGAGATATGGCAATCGCGTTCGGTCGGGAGGAAGAGCACCGCCGGACATGCAGAGATATCGATGAGTTTATAGCTAGACAGCCTGAACTCCCTGGTTTTTTGTGGTCGCAATCTTCTGACGTTGTTCGTATATGACGTGTTTTTTGCATATTGTTACTGGTAGCATTTAGTAGGTTAATTATTCTCAATCACGCTAAAATTACGGAAATATGAGCAAATTAAGTGATTTTTCATATCACTTTACTACAAATCAGGCTTTTTGCCTGTTTGCGTATAGTTATCACATGAAAATGCATGATAACTATAAATCAATTTACGAATATGATTGAGCTATGATTACATTCGGGTTCTACGGCAGGAGCGGCCAGGGCGTCGGCCGTGCCGTCAATTTGCTCGCAAAGGCCTGTTTTGCTTCCGGGCTGAACGTCCAGAGCTTCACTTCTGT
>DATDYJ010000103.1:0-3551 GCA_035289025.1 archaeon | reverse complement strand
CCGCGGGGAACCTGGTTCATATCAAATCCTTCAGCAAGAGACGGCAACGCTCTTCCAGATGATCTGATATACGAGATATGTGATGCCGGCCACAAGGTCTACATTGATCTTGCCTATGCCGGCATGACGGGTCATACATTTGACGTCAATCCTCACGAAAATGTAGAGGGTGTTGTATTGTCATTCAGCAAGCCTTACGGTGTTTTTCGGCACCGCCTTGGCGGCTTTACCTTTACAAGGAGGGAAGTTCCCACTCTTTATGGTAACAAATGGTTCAAGGATGTGCCCGGACTTTTCCAGGCACTGAAGCTGGTAGAAGATATAGGTCCTGAAGGGCTCTATCCAAAATACAAGGGAATACAAAAATCGATTGTAGGTGAAATAAACGACGACTTGGATCTTGGGATGCGGCCTAGCGATGTTTTTCTCCTTGGAAATATAAACGGAAAGGACGCAGACGCTCTGGATATGTACAGAAGAGAAATTATAATGAACTTCAGGAGAGGTCATAATTATAGGTTCTGTCTTACGCCATACTTCGAAATGCGGGAAAAATCTGATTCAGTTCAGTAATTTTTGCTCAATACATATGTTTAATACCGAAGATGTGCGTTATTTAACTATGTCTTGATAATCTTTGTGGCTGCTTTCTTCAGACGGTTCATTACCGCCAGACCTATTCCGCTTTCGTCTACGCCTTTTATTATTATCATGTCCGCGTTATTTATGTCTGCCTCTCGGAACTTGCCGAATACTGTCTTCGCCAGCTTTTCTTTGTTATTTTCATTTATGGTGAAAATCTTTTTGCCCGATTTCCCGTACTGCTTTGAAAGTTCCAATGTTCTTCTGGGTGCGTCTTCTCCGGTTATGAGAATGACTTTTGCCCTGGGCGAATAGTGCCTGTATTTCATTCCGGGAGATTTTGCTATTGTTCTTATACGGGGGCTCATTATCGATGCGTGAACCTTTATTTTTCCTATCAATCTTTCCATTTCTTCCAGTGTTATCTTTCCGGGCCGCAGCAGCGCCGGCGGGCCTGACAAATCTATCACCGTCGACTCGATGCCGACGCTTACGGGTCCGCCGTCAATTATCATGTCCACTTTGCCGTTCAGATCTTCTATGGCGTGCTCGGCTTTCGTCGGCGACGGTCGGCCCGATATGTTGGCGCTGGGCGCGGCTATCGGCACACCTGCGGCTTTTATCAAGGCGGAGGCGATGACGTGCGACGGCATGCGTATGCCGACTGTGTCAAGACCTGCCGTCGCTTCTTTTGAAATTATACTGGATTTCTTGAGAACTATTGTCAACGGACCGGGCCAGAACTTTTTGGCCAAAGCAATGGCCTTTTGCGGCACATCCACGGATAAATTGAATATGTCTTCTATGCGTGCTATGTGAATTATCATCGGATTATCAGAAGGGCGCCCTTTTGCCTTGTATATCTTTCTCACAGCTCTGCTGTTTGTTGCATCTGCGCCCAGTCCGTATACAGTTTCCGTCGGGAAAACAACTGTTCCACCTGACTTGATTATTCTGGCAGCCGCTGCTATTTTGGCAGGCTCGGGCCTGGCGGGGTTTATTTTTATTATCACGGTCATTCAGATACCTGTCTTTCTCATTGTATTAAAAACGAAGAAAAGCGTCTCTGCCATGTACTTCAGCGTCTCGCCTCTCGACGGGCTCACTTTCTTGTAATTAAGCCTGTAGTTTATTGATTTCTTTAGGTGCGCCAGAGCTTTCTTGTCGGAAGAAAAGGCTTTTGAGAAAGTCTTCCTGTCCTTTACATAGCCTTTGAGATGCTTGTGTAAAAACATTAGATCGAATTCCTCCTGATATAGCGACGATTTCACAAAATGCTTAAGCGCGAGCCTGCTGCTGAACGGCAAAACAAGCGCTCCGGCAAACATGACAAGCAGCTGCTCGCCAAATATCTTTATTTTGTCTACGTATGTGAGGTGGATATTGATCAACTTCAAAAGATCGCGTCCGTATATCGTCTTTCCCGTGTCCTTTACGTTAAGCAGAAACTGATTCAGGGAGCCGAGAAAAGTCGCTACAAACCATATCTTGGGGTTCTGTATCCTGTTCCGGAAGAAATCGTAATCTTCCAGAGATATGGTGTAGAAAGGCACGCCAAAGAACACGCTGGATTCCAAGCGCATTATTATATTGAGTATTTCGTTATGGTAGTCGTTGCGATCAGAGCACGTCTCCTTCAGATGCATATCCAGTTTTTTGTCAAGTCTGTTTAGAACTTGGGAGACGAATTTTGTCACGGCTTTTTTCTGACTGTTCCTGCGCACGACAACCATGAAATCTATGTCGCTCTCGCCTTTGATGAATTCGCCGTGGGCAGCCGAGCCGAGCAAAACGATACTAACCACCTGGCTCCTGAAGCGGCTCTTTCTTATCTCACGGTGCAATTCGGATGCAAATTTCTCTATTGTCGGCTGCATTACAATCGCTTCACGCATTTTTTATACTAGATTCTATAATAGTTAATTATGGTCTTTGGCTTATATGTCAACGGAAAGTGGATAAAGTCTTCGTCGGGGAAGACGTTTGACAGCATTAACCCTGCAACAGAGAAAGCCGTCGGCACGGCATACGAATGCAACGAACGGGACGTCAAGGAAGCTATCGATTCTGCAGCGAAAGCGTATGAAACTTGGTCGGCGGTGCCGCCGCCAAAGCGCGGGCAGATACTGTTCAAGGTAGCCGAGCTGCTTCGAAAAGACAAAGAACGACTTGCCAAGATGGAGACAACGGAGATGGGCAAAGTGCTGCCCGAGGCACGCGGGGATGTGCAAGAGGCAATAGATGTCGCCGAGTATATGGCCGCTGAGGGAAGGCGGCTGTTCGGTCACACAACGACATCGGAACTGCCAAGCAAATTCGCGATGACTGTGCGCAGACCGATAGGCGTTGTCTGGCTGATAACGCCGTGGAACTTTCCCATAGCCATACCTGCGTGGAAAATTATGGCTGCGCTGATATGCGGCAATACAGTGGTATTCAAGCCGTCTTCCGAGACGCCGCTTTGCGCGGTGGAATTTGTCAAGCTGCTCGAAGAAGCAGGCGTGCCCGACGGCGTAGTTAACATGGTTGCAGGACCGGGTGGAACTGTCGGCAAGGAAATTGTTACAAACAAAAAAATAAGAGCCGTGTCATTCACGGGCAGCCGCGAAACGGGCGAATGGATAACCAAGAACGCCGGCGTGAAGCGTGTGGGGCTCGAGCTGGGCGGCAAGAATGGCATAATAGTTATGGACGACGCGGATCTCTCGGTGGCTTTGGACGGCATCATCTGGGGGGCATTCGGTACCACGGGCCAGCGCTGTACTGCAGCGTCACGTGTAATAGTTCACAGCTCGGTAAAGGAGAAGCTACTGAAGGCTCTTATCGAGCGGACGAAGAAGCTGCGCCTTGGATCCGGTCTTCTGAAAACGACAGACATCGGGCCGCTTGTCAATGTGGCGGCTGTGGAAAAGTGCGACAACTATGTGCGCATAGGGCAGGACGAAGGCGCGCGGCTGGTTGCCGGCGGC
>DATDYJ010000102.1:0-3912 GCA_035289025.1 archaeon | reverse complement strand
GCGTGCCGTCCGTTCCGTACTTCTTTGTGTCTTCCTCGTCCCGTCCGACTATCACTTCAGGCATGATACTATATTCAGAACGGGCTTATTTATTTGATTGTATATGAAACCAGTCACAATATGTCCAGATTTTTTACTGGTTTCACCATAAAAAGATTTGCCTCATATGTTTTCAATGCTTCATTCAGTAGATAACAGGCACTTCAGCGGTATAATGACTCCTGACTGTTCATACCCGTCATCTGGCGTAGAGCCCGTTGTATTCATGCACCCGTTCTTCACTGAATATGGTCCGAAACCTCCGGAAAAATATCTCGGTGCAAATGCGCAGTATATGGTTCGCAGGAACGAATTCTTTGCAGACCACAGCGGCCCTCTGGTGGTTTTTGAATCGGAGAGTTATTTCGACTACCTGACCGATGAGATAACGAAAATCAGAGGTGCCAGAAATCTATATTTCGTAGAGACATTGAAAGACAGCCCCGATCCAATATTCACTTCAAGCTGGGCAGAAGTATATGATTTCCTAAGACTATTCAAAAGCGGTATCAGGGTTGCCGGCGGGCTGATTAAGGACAGTGAAATTCCGAACGATAGAGGCTGTCTGGGTTATGCTATGCACCTGCTAAGAAGAGAAGGATTTTCTGTTGATGTAATGACCGACCTTATTTTCCTGTAGGCTGAAACTTTATACGAGGAATATCTTGATATTCCTGTATAAGAGAATCCGCCAATGGATTCTCTTTATAGCCCGCCATAAAAATATATTATCATGAACAAGTCGTTTGTTTTTATTGCAGTATTAACTATCTCGGTTATCGTCATATCAGGCTGCACCCAAAAGACGGAAATAAAATTCACAACGCTGAAAGGCGTAAGCCTGTCACCCAGTGCTTTCACACAAGACGGCATGACAGATTTCTTCAGCAAGGCAGGCTCCATAATCACGTGGGCGGGCAGTTGGGATCAGTTAATAGACAACAGGTCAGCGCCGTACGTCGTTCAGCAGCTGTCCAGTCAGTACAACTACGTGCCCATAATCATCACGGAGATAAAAGACGACGAGGTGAACAGCGGCCTTCTGCGCAGCCGTTTCCGCGACACCGTGGCGGGCTTCGCGGGAAAATACAAGCCGGAATACATCGGCCTCGGCAACGAAGTCAATATCGGATACAAAAAATCACCGCAAACATTCGGGCAAAAGATGGAATTTTACGGCAGTGTATATGATGCGATAAAAGCCGCATCTCCCGGCACGCAGGTCTTCACGACGTTCCAGCTGGAGAACATGAAGGGTTATTTATTCAACGGCAGCACTGCAGAACCCCAGTGGTTTCTTCTTGACAACGCGTCAAAATTCGACATAATGGCATTCACGACATACCCGTCGCTCATATACGAAGACCCTGCAGACATGCAAAATAACTATTATAGCGAAATACGCATGCACACACCGAAGCCAATAGCATTCAGTGAGGCTGCCTGGGGCGGCGATGACTACATGAAAGCAAGATTTATCCGTATATTCTTCCTGTTCAATCAGGACAACCACCCGGAGTTTGCCGTATGGCCGTTCCTCTACAGCCAGCCCGTGCCAAAACCCTTCGATGACATGGGAATGATAACAAATACCACGGTCGCGTTCGACGCGTGGAAAGCCGCGTAGAATGAATCAGCGACGCAATCCTGACATTTGAAGCGTTCTGTTTAGATCCAGATAACCTGTATGATTGGGAGAAAATGATTCTGTTACAGATCTGTCTTCGTTCAATATTGCTATCCCATCTCTGATTTGTATCTGACTTTTTCTGGCCCTGTACATTACAATATATTCGCTGCGCATTTCCATCGGTATAAGAAACTGAAGCTGGTTCGTATGGGATCTTCCATGGTACGCCCCAAGTTCGGTTTTTTTGTCATACCTCCAGGATGGTTCGTGTTCATAGGCAATTGCAAGGACATCTCCTCTTACAAGCATGTCCAAATCGTCAGAATTTTCCAGTACAGTAACAGCCGGAGTTGATTTTTCTCCCATAGCTGTCTGCTATAATCAAAAAGATTATAAAGGCGCGTTTTTATCGCCCGCAGTTTTCGAGAGAAAGTAGATCAAGTATATAAGTTTTACATCCAAGTGATAGCCATGAAAATCGCAGATCTAAAAGACGGCACAGGAAGGGTAAATATAACGGCAAAAGTCATCGAAAAGGGCCCCGTTCGCGAAGTAAACACCAAGAACGGACGCCTGAAGGTTTCCGACGCGGTCATAGAAGACGACAGCGGAACGATAACTCTTACGTTATGGGGAGACGAGGGCGACAAGATAAAGCAGGGTGATGAAGTGAAGATAGAAAACGGCTTCGTCAAGGAATGGAACAACTCTCTCCAGCTCTCGGCCGGCAAATACGGAAAACTGACTGTTCTTTAAGCTTTTTCTTGCTTCAGTATGAAGTTGCAAAGCAACTTCTTACATCCAAGAAAAACCTTGGAAAAAGAATTTGCTAATTTACTTTTCCTTCTACAGCAAAACAACAAACATGGCAACAAGCACGGCAAACAAAGCGGTCCATATTCTCTTGTCCCACGCGAAAACTTTCGATCCGTCAAGCGGCGGTATGGGCAGCATATTGAATATTCCCAGCCATACGTTTACGAACACAGCAAGGCCGAAGAGGTCGGAAGGGTAGTAGTAATTCAGGGCAAAGAAAGCTCCTGCAAGCACAAGGTTGACGACAGGCCCCATTATCGACACCAGTCCCATCTTTTTCTTCGATATGTGTTCAGCCCGTCCCCAAAGATCGTACCGCGGCGCGACGTAAACCGCTCCCGGCGCGGCAAATACAAAACCTATCAAAGACGAGAAGAGCGCAATAGCAAGTCCGGAGCGCCACATCCTGAACTCGCCGTGCATGCCAAGGCGCTGTGCAACGATCTTGTGCCCGATAAGTTCATGTGCGAGAAACCCGATGCCTACAGCCACAAAGGCGTAGAAAACCATGTAAGGGAATTTTACCGTGTCAACGTGCATGATGCCGTCCGAGTAAGCAAGAGCAAAAGCAACCGAAAGCACGGCAGCCGCGATTGTTATTTCCTTTACTTCAGTCACTGTGAACGTAATTTTCATTTTCATCATTCCGCGCGAGCTGTGCGAGCCAAAATAGTAATAAGTTTTTTCTTTTGCTCAATCTTTTCTTTGTTCGAAAAAAGAAAAGATTGGAGGCACGCCCTCGGTGACATGCCGCGACAGAGAGAGTTTATCCGAAACCATTGCTCCACTCAGCACTCCCATGAGCACCAAGTCTACAGTTTATGGTTGCACCCTTCCGGGCCTCACCAGGTTCACCATACAGATGATCCCACAGGACTGAGTTTCGACGCTTTGGAAACGGGCTCGCTGCGCCACAGCCTGCGCCCTTAGGCTTCGATCCCGTCTAAAGCGGATTGACGGTTACAGGCATCCGCTACCTGCCCAACCTAGCCTCCAGAGTAATGATAATAGCAAACTTATTAAAACAGAACGTTGCTCGCGTCAGCGAGCCACGTCAATAATAAGTTTTCTTTTGGGATACCTAGATTTTCTTTCGGCAGAACGAAGTTCTGGCGACTCAGATTGAACGAAGTTCAATCTCGAGTTTCGAAAAGAAAAGATCGGTTTAACAGTTGGTCGGCGCCCTTACATAAGGCATCGAAACGCAGTTCGTCGTTACCAATACTCGCGAGAACGAGCCGCACGTTGCAAGGCTTACGTTCTCAAAGTGCAGCGTCACGATAGAGCCGCGTGCGAAGCTGCTTATCGGCAACGCGCCGCCGTTGTACGAGAAGTTTCCACCCGTTATATTGTATATGCCGGCCCCGGTTATGCTCAGTTCATCCACTATGCCGCTGTTTCTCACGACAACTGTCGCAGAGCCCGCA
>DATDYJ010000101.1:0-2510 GCA_035289025.1 archaeon | reverse complement strand
TTGAAAAAAATTGGTGTAAATATACCAAAAGCTGCTATAGACGAATTATGGAAGCTTCTTCAAGAACAAACTGAAGAAAGAAAGCAATAAAAAATTCACCACACGCCAATCTTAACAGAGGATTTAGGACTATGCCGTCACTCTTTCCTTTAACGGTTATTCTGTAGGATATACGTTGCCCGTAGGTTATGCTTATATACTACACTGCACCGAAGAAAACGATTGCATTAACTTGACGAATGCATGGCGTTGCGAAGCAACGCCTGCACAGAAGGAGCAAAGCTCCTTCTCGTGACGATCGTCAGGAGCATGATTGCCAGAGACTGACACACGTAGTGCGTCGTTCGGTCTCGCAATCATGCTAGTTTTGGGTATTGTGGAGTACACAATACAAGAAAGAACACCGTTCTTTCTGTACAGGTGAAACTTCGTTTCACTTTATACCCGATCTGACGATCATCATACTTTTAATTAATGCAATCCTGAAAAGCATAAAAAGTGTGCGATTAGCCCGCCACGGACACAGTCACGCTCTTTTTCACCGGCGGGAAAAGCGGTGTATTGTCGTTATTGCGTAATTCGACCGTAAGCGTGTGCGTGCCCGCCGCGACATTGGCCATCGAGTAATCCTTGTATACGGATTTTATCTCACGGACGCCATCAAGCACATAAGCGATGTGTCCCTGATTCTCGACATTGGTCCTGTTGGCAGCTATATCAACCAACTGGAAGTTTGTCACGTTGACCTTTATGCCTATTATCGAACTGTCTATGGAATCACCGTTCGCAGGCCTTATTACCTCCAGTGACGGCGTGCCGGCGGGCGGCTTGTAAGAATTGTTGTAATCATTGATCGATGTCTGTGAAGCGCATCCTGCCACGAAAAGAACGGATAGAATAGAAATTGCCAGAATTTCCTTTCTCATGAAAATACTTGAACAGGAATGTTCTTAAGAGGTTGCGAGAATCCACACCAGCGGCGCGGCAACCATTATCAAAAACATCGCGAGCATGAGTTCCCATCCTCTTTTCAATCCGCCTTTGGCGTCTATCGATTTGTGGCGGACACCGAAAAGCATTCCGACAAACAAGCCGCCAAAATGCGCGATGTAAGAGACATCGGGGTCGATGCCAGTGATAAAGCCGAAAACATTGTAGAGCGCGTAACCGATGCCGAGTACGGCAAGCGGTATAGGCATAGCCAGCGGGTACATCTCCATGTCCATCGGCTTGACAAGCATGCCGACGCCGATGAGTGCGAAGATGCCTGCGGACGCGCCGACGGCTATGGAATCAGGTGCGTAAGCGGCTAAAGAAAGCAAATCGCCCGCGAACGCGCCGGTGAAAAATATCGTGCTCGTCTTGCGCCATCCAAGTTCGCCCTCAACGGCAATGCCAAAGAAGACAAGGACAATCAAATTAGAAAGCAGATGTTCCAAAGAGCCGTGTAAAAATATTGACGTAATTAGAACAAACGGGTCAGCAAGAAGATTGTTCAAAGAGAATCCGTACTGGTCGTAGATCTGCCCGCCAAGCAAAGTCGGCACAGCAAACCCGGCAACGCACAGCGCGGCGAGAATTATTGTAAGCCTCATTATCTTAATCGAAAAAGAAAGGTTAAATTTCACTTCTTTTTGATTTATAAACCCTTGTAAAATTGTTGTTGATATGTCATTGGCATTGCATAGTTCAGACGTATTCGACATGAATCACAGTGAAATACATCTTGCGATAGGTCATAACTGCGAAAGAGGTGTCGTTGGCGGAAGCACATGGATGCGCCTCGAAGAAAAGCCCGGCATCCTATACGTTGCCGTTCATTTTACGCCGCTAAAGGACTATGTTTCAGGGTGGAGGCAAATCTACAAGGAAGCTGTTAGAGTTGACATGGATTTCAAATCAGAAGAAGATGCAATGAACTTCGCCGAATCGGTAACAGGGCAAATAGAGGGACGTATCGGAAGGCCCCTGGGCGAACTTAGCAAATACAGGCCGTATTTTAAATAGCAGTTGGGCTCGACCCAGCATGCCAGCTCTGCCGCGGGCGTATGCGGACTTTGTACATCCTCTCTGAGTTGTCGTCGAGAATTATTGCAACGCCCTTCAGCTTCGGCAGTTCTGCAATATATTTTCCTATGTCATACAGCAGATACGTTTGCATTATTGCCTTCAGCGCCTCGACGTCGCTCTTGCCCGTCAGCCTGTGAGAAAGTATCATGTCCGTCTGCGCCAGCGCGTCGGGATGCAGTTTCTCCGGCCGCTGCGTGGCAAACACCAGGGTTATGCCGGGCTGCCTTCCTTCTTTTACAATTCTGTTCAGTATGTCCGTTGCAGGCGTTACCTCGTCAGCAGGAAGGTAGTTGTGCGCATCGTCGATGAATATCCACGGCATCGGCACTCGTTTTATCGGCGACAGTTCTATGTCTGCAAGCTCCTCCTTTCGCCTTGCCTCAACACGATCAACAAAAATCTTCTTGCAGGCTAAAGCCACCAAGAGTGCCCGCACGTTC
>DATDYJ010000100.1:0-6833 GCA_035289025.1 archaeon | reverse complement strand
CGCTGATAGTATTCACCGATAATACGGTATATAACCTTTGTGATAGCAGAAAATATCTTGCTTTTTTACGCTTTATTTAGTTTCATTTCAAATTATTGTTATGGACGACAGGAAAATCCTGCGGGAAATCGCCAGACTGCTTAATACGCGCGAGGAAGACGTGCCTAAAACGCTTCGCAGATTCAAGAAAGACATTGCCGAGCTAGAATCCGGACAGGTTTAGGCCTACAAGAGCGCATGCCGTCGGCAAAACAACGAGATTATTGCACAGGCCAAGATAAAGGTCGTTTACCGTCATATTGTAGACAGTATTTTCGCCGTTGATGTTGCTTATCACGGCATAGCTTCTTGTGCTATTTATTTTCTGTACAACCAGCTGTGTCTGATCCTGGGACGTAGTGAATGTTTGCGGCGCGCCGTTAATAAAGGACGTAATGTCCTGTCCGAGCGTGCCGTTATTGTACACCTTCAGGAAAGTCCAGCCGTTCTGCACGTAGACTGCCTCGACCTGCTGGTCTATTTCGCCGTCAACAACATAACTTGTGAGCGGTTTTGACTGCTGGGGCTGGCCTATTATATCGTAGAAAACGTAAGCTATTGACGATAAAGACATTATGAGCAATATGGAAACAGCCATCATTTTTTGCCTTGTTTCTTTTTTCATGTATGGAGACTTGTTTCGTGTAACTATAAATGCATTGATTTTTCGTCAGAAAGAGATTTTTTAATTACTCGCCTACGTGTATGTGCGCGACAACCTTTTTGCCGCGTCTTGCGAAGTCCTGAAATTTCTTAATCGCGGCTTCGCTGGGAAGAACGTGCACGGCAATCTTCTGTTTCTTTGCCGCGGCAAGCACCGCATCGTCTATTTTTATCTTGCCCAAGAATCCGATGCCGAATACGGCTATCTCCGGTTCGCGCAGCGCCACGCGCTCAAAATCTTTTTTTGATATCTTTGCAGATTTTTCAAGAAGCTCAAAGCCCTCGTTATGCAGGAAAAAATTATCTTCCACAGGTGCGCCGTTTATCTGGACGCGTCCAGATTCTATCTTGCCTATTCTTGGTAACATGAATATACGATATAACTTAGAAATAAAAAGACGAAAATACGAATAGCCCCGCCAGGATTCGAACCTGGGTATACTGCTTTCCTTAAGCCATTTTTCCGCAAGCGCTTTTTGCTTGCAAAAAGGGCTTGCCAGAGGCAGTCATGCTTGGCCACTACACCACGGGGCTGTGTTAACAGAGAATTAAATGCAGGAGGATTTAAAAGAAGGACACGTGATGTAGTATTGAAATTAGTTTTCTGTGTGGTTTTATTTCAAGAAATCTAAATCTTCAGTTCTTCGAGCATCTTGTTGCCGCGCTGTGTTATGACGTAGCATGTGGATCCGACGGGGTTTATTTCTGACACAAGGCTTTTCTTGACAAGGCCTTTCGTGATAATATCTATGGAGTCCGCAGAGCTTCCGTTGCTTTGCAGGAACTTCTTCAGATCCGGCCGCGATATCAGCTGACTCTCGCCAATCTTTTTGAGAATTTTCTTTTCCGATGGGGACAACATTCTACTTACATGGCTGCAAGTTTTATTTATAGTTAACTTGGATAAATCATCTATATTCCAAAGTTAACGTATAGTTCCCAACAGCGTAATATTTACCGCAAATTGGCTGTTGGAGAACTATAAATGTTTATATGCTATAGTAGCTGTTGATAATCATGACCGTATTCGGATTTTATTTCACGTCGGTAAATGCCAACGTAAACGAGGAACATCTGTTTGGAAGCATTAACGTGACGAGCACGCCGTCCATAGAGAGCGTTGAGAAGAAGGAAGTTCCTAATATGAAGGATGTAGTCGGAGTGAAATTCAAGTATACGACAAACTACGAGAAAGCCGGCGATGTCGTGCTGGCAGGCGAGGTTCTGTATAAAGTAGAGGACGCGAAGAAGACTGAAAAGCTCTGGAAGGACAACAAGAGGATGGAAGACGATATTGCTGTGGACATACTTAATTTTATTCTGCGAAGATGCGTCGTAAAGACTCTGGAACTGTCGGACGCGCTGAGACTGCCGCCTCCGATACAGTTCCCTACGGTGACGAAACAGCCGGATGCCAAGAAAACTGAAAAGAAGTAATTCTTACTGGCCTGACAGGCTGCCTATAATATAGCCTACCCAACGAACCCTCACGAACGGCGTATGTATTTTGTAATATATACTTCCTATTCTAGCTTATGTATAATATATTATTTATAGTATATTTTATTGACCATATTTCTGCCTCATCTCTCACAAAAGAAATCTAATCTGTAATATATGTTTCCTGTACTATGTTTTATCTTATAGCTTAACTAAAGTATATTTCATGGTATATATTATATACAATGGTTTGACCTGCTGAAAATCTGGTGTTTATCTCTCACATCAGAAGCCTTAACATGAGAAAAATTAATTGTCCTGCTCTTCGGGCTCGGCTTCTTCTACGGGCTCTTCGGCGGTTTCAGCGCCGCGTGCATCGCGCGCCATCCCTAACATAAGAAGGTCGTCAAAATCCTTAGCGATACGGCGGGTTTTGCGGAAAAAACTCTTCGCAGAGGCTTCTGCCCTGTCCAGAAGGCGGTTTACAGTTGATCCTGTAAGCATGTAGCCCTTAACGAAACCGTCGCCCGTCGGAATTTTTACGAATTCGACCAAGCCCAGACTTCGCCACTTCCTGATTTCCTCGTACGTCTGGCTCTGCGATACCTGAAGTATCTGCGCGATTTTTTCTATCGACACAGGAAGATTCTCCTTTCGGAATTTGATTAATTCCAAAAGAAGCATGTCATGACGCGCCCTGCTTTCTTTGCGTTTTAAGCCCAGCCTGCGCACTAATACGGCCGACAAGTCGTCAGGCGTCAGGGCGCTTTTTGTATCCGGCGGACTAACTCTTTGGAATACCATGTCAGAAAGTTTTCTTTTCATTACATCACATTCTTGCCTTGTATCTGATCCTTATTCAAAATAACAATTTCTACGCCAGCCTGCGCTGCGAACTGATCTGTCATATCGTCGTGATAATCTCTTTTGCATACTACGCGCGTAATTCCTGCGTTTATCAGCGCCTTCATGCAAACAGAGCACGGTTTGTAAATTCCGTAGAGCGTTGAGTTGTGCGTATTTACGCCGTGAAGCGCGGCCTGCGTTATTGCGTTCAGTTCGGCATGCACTGTCCGCACGCATCGCTCGCTTATCTCGCCTTTGTTGTTGAGCTCTTTCTTGATCAGGCAGCCGACTTCGCTGCAGTGCGGAAGCCCGCGCGGCGCGCCGTTGTAGCCAGTCGATAATATTCTTCTATCTCTCACTAAAACAGTTCCGATTTTACCGCGGTTGCAGTCCGCGCGCGTGGCGACAGCCTCGGCAATGTTGAGAAAATACTCATCCCAGTTGGGTTTTTTACCGTCATTTTGTATCATTTGGTCACCTTTTCGTGCTGAAACATGGTGCTGTATAGGGGTCGTTTTTTCGATGTGAGAGATAATTTTGATTGTATGCAGTTGTTATAAAACAAATATTAAACCACAATCTGCTCTAAATTATGCTCCTGAACCCCATCATTTTCTACCCGTAGTGGATCCGTAAAGTGCCCCGTTTTGCATATGTTTTGGGCGGCACCAAGCTCCTGTATGCAATCTCTTTGTCCATAGAATATTTATGTTTTTGTATGTTAGACAGTAATTACGGCTAGCAGCCATAGTAACGACGTTTTTGAAAATTTGAATTCTGTTATACTACGATTTTATTCATGTTCGCGTAGGAATGAAAATTTAGTAGATTTTTCGTCTTTTCAGAGGTGCACCAGCAAGCACAAGCAAGCTTCCACCCCAAAAAGCCGCGGCACCGGGAATTAGTTTTCTTGAATATTCTTGCTCGTATTGCGATCCAATCATCAGGGCAGCTGCACGCATCTTGTTCATGCCATCTTCCTGTTGTCTGAGAAGATCATAGGCACCCCATCCTGCGGACACTACTCCTGCTGTTAATGCGGCAGCCCTTAGATAATTCCCTTTCATACAAAATCAATGTCAGAAACAGATTTAATCCTTATTTCTTCTTGGGCCTTAGCTTTGCGAACTTGCGCATTACCGTCTCGAAGTCGCCAGCGAGATCCATGCCGTCCTGCGTCAGCTTGACGTACTTGATCCTGCCTTGCTTTTCGAAGTCTACTATACCCATGCTCTTGAAAATGTCAAGAAGTTTTACTGTGTGTGAGTACGTGCAGTCCGTATCCTTTGCCAGAATAGACACATATTTAGGTCCCTGGCCTACTTTTACATTCAGAAGAAGGCGCACGGGCTTTCTGCGGATAAAAAGTTCCTCAACTTCATTTTTTGAACTCATGTCAACTACTCTAACCTTGTTTTTCCTCCTTTATATATGTTAAATATGTTTTTCAACATATTCTTTCTATTATACTTTTTGTAATATGTTTTCTGTTATTTAGTAAATTAAAAAGAATCTATTACTAAACATGCTTTATAAAATATTCTTCCTACTATCTATTTTAACACTCACGAACTTTTTGTAGGATAAATTATTCGTAATGCGCGTGTAACTGCTTACCTTTCCAGTATCTTGCGCGCGGCGCGCACGTCCCGCTTCATTACTGTACGTCTGCCGGCGTGTTCAGACAACCTCTTGGCCTCTAAAAGCAGTAATTTTGACTGCTCCTCTAAATAAACACCAAGCTCTTGCGCAGCTTTATCGGACACACGCTTGGCGCCCGCCTTCATAATTATCTTACGAAGAGGTTGTAGTGTCATTTCCATGGCTATCACTAATTATTTTGCTGCGGGGGTTAAAGAAACTAATCCCCAAGTCCGCCTTCGCCTACAGTGAATACTGCTTCGCCTTCGGGCAGATTCGGACTGTCTATGAGGCGTGCTATTCTTGTCGCGCCTTTACTTTTTCGTAGGTAAACGCGATAAGTTGATGCGTGGCCTACTATGTGCCCGCCGATGTGCGTTGTCGGATCGCCGAACATTATGTCTGGACGCGCCATAACCTGGTTTGTCAAGTAAACAGCTATGTTGTGCGTGTCTGCTAATTTCTGCAGCGCGTGCAGATGCCTGTTTAGTTTTTGCTGACGCGGGGCTAACTCGCCTCTTCCTGTGTAATCGGATCTAAAATGAGACATCAACGAATCGACAATTACCAGGCCTATATTGTGCTCCTTCATGAGATCTTTGATTTTCTCTGTGAGGATAACCTGGTGGTCGCTGTTGTATGATTTTGCTACAAAAATGTTCTTGAGAACTTTTTTTGGGTCTAATCCTTTTGCTTCTGCAAGCTGTATTATGCGATCTGGGCGGAATGTGCTCTCCGTGTCGATGAAAACGCATTTTGCATTCAGGCCGCCAGCATTCTTTGGCAGCTGCACGTTGACTGCAAGCTGGAAACCTATCTGGCTCTTGCCTGAACCGAAAGCGCCGAAACATTCTGTAATTGCCTGCGTCTCAACACCGCCGCCAAGAAGCCCGTCCAGTGCTTTCGAGCCTGTAGTGATTCTGCCTACTTCCTTGCGTCGTTCAAGCATGTCTGCAGCTGTTTTGAAGCCCATGTCGAGTTGCTGGCGCGCTGCTGCTATAATTTTTTCCGCAGTAACGTCACCGATTTCGCACGCAGCCATTATCTCGCCTGACGATGCGGCGGCAATTGACATAAGATCAGTGTAACCGGCTGCTTTGAGCTTCTCTGCGCCTTTCGGGCCTATGCCAGGCAGATCCTCTACATTGAACGGCTCGCCTTCGGCCTTGGGAGCTTTTGGCCCTACTTCTTCAATTTCTTCCTCAAAAACTTTTTTCTTCCACTTTGCCATAATTATTCACCTCTACTATCCATCCGAAGTATTTATTCTCAAAATCATTCTCACAAGCCCAGATATTTCCGCATCCTGTCGAAAACCGTTTCTCTCGGCGACGGCTTCGGATAAGTCCGTAAAATTGCACTTTCAGACGTCAAATTATTCGTCAAAATATCGGCATACGTTCCATTCTCGTCTGTAGTGTGTATGGTCCAGCTTTCTCTTCTTGCTTGCGGTTCAAAAAAATAAGCTCCTTCGCCATCAATAATTCCCATTACCGCTCACTCTCCAGTAACGTTTCAATCTCTTTGCGGACGTCAACGTCGTTTACTTTGTTTACTATAAATTCCAGGCGCTCGAACAGCGCGTTTCTTCGCGCTTTGCCTTCGAACAAATATTCCTTCCCTAACGGGACCAGAGATATAACCGCTTCCAGTTTCTTCTTTCTGTCAAACAGTTTCTTCGCGTCCTTTGCGCTCATACCGAGCATCTTTTCTGCTGCGTCTCTAAAGAACACAACTCTTATGCTTCCTGTTCCATCGTCGGCTATGCCGCTGAGCACAATACCATAATCAGGCTGCTCGATAACACCGTGTTCTTCGCAGGCGAAATTGTCATTCTCACCGAGCTTTATCCTTGCTCCGCATTGCGGGCATACCTCGTAGAATACATTTCCTTCGAATACCTGCAAGAGAGGCGCGCGTATTTCTTTGTAGCTGCCATCCGTGAGGTCTCCGATGCTTGCCCTGTCTGATCTGCGCTCGCTGTGCTTTATTGTGTGTATTTCCTCGTCGCTCTTTGCAATAGCACCGTATCTTCCCAGGCGTATTTCGGCGTTGCCGAGGTTGTCCTCTTTAACATAACCGCGTATTCGGACTATTTCTCCGACTTCTACACCGGCAAGTGAGTTAATTTCGTCGTTCCAGAAAGATATCCTGATAGAACCGGTTTCGTCGGCAATCGTGATATTTGCCACCCGTCCGCTTGC
>DATDYJ010000099.1:0-2877 GCA_035289025.1 archaeon | reverse complement strand
AAAACCCGTTCCCGGCCACTTTCACCGCGCGCTCGACGTCTATTATACCCAGAGCTTCGGCAATCTCCAGATGGTTCTTCGGCTTGAACGTAAAATGCTGCGTGCCGTGTCTTTTGATTTCAACATTTTCGCTGTCGTCTTTGCCCACAGGCACGCTTTCGTGAAGCATGTTCGGCAGCCTCATCAGCAGGCTTGTGCACTTCTCGTCGAGCTCGGCCAGCACCGCGTCGAGTTTTTTTATTTCCTCGGGTATCTCGGCGGCTTCGCGCATCGACGCCGACGCATCCCGTCCTTTCGTTCGCAGATCCGAGATGGCCTTCGTTATCGTGTTGCGCTTGGCGCGCAGCTTCTCAACCTCTTGAAGAACCTCGCGCCTCTCTTTGTCCGTCTCCAGCAGTTCATGCAGCATGTGAACCTTATCAGCCTCGTGCCGTTTTGCCAGGTTATCCAGCACCAGCTCCGGCTTCTCGCGCACAAATTTTATGTCAAGCATGTCTATAGATTCCCTGAACTGTTTTTAAACCTTTAATGAAAATTACTTGTATGCCGAAAGAACTGGAGAGAACCTTTCTTCTTAAGCATCTGCCGAAAGATCTCGCAAAATGCCGCTCGAAAGAAATAATTGACATCTATATACCTAAGAGCCGCGAACACCCCACGCTCCGTATAAGAAAAAACGGCGGGACAATGGAGATAACAAAGAAAGAGCCTATTGATAACGACGCGGCAAAACAGTTCGAGCACACGATACCTCTAGACGCCGAGGAGTTCGCCGCGCTGCAGGTAGACGGCAAGCAGTTGCACAAAATACGGTATTACTACGAACACAATGGTCATGTAGTAGAAATCGGCGTCATGCAGGGCGCGCTTGCCGGTCTGGTACTGGCCGACATCGAGTTTGAAAGCGAAGCGCAGATGCGCGGCTTCGGGATGCCGGATTTCTGCCTCGCGGACGTGACGCAGGAAGAATTCGCTGCGGGCGGCATGCTCTGCGGCAAATCTTACCAGGATATTGAGCCGCACCTCGACCGATTTGGCTATAAAAAATTATACGTTAAATGATTTTTATGAGATCAAACGAAATCCTAAAAATGTTGAATAAGATACCGAAAGGAAAGGTGACTACATACGGCGAACTTGCGCGAGCAACAAAAAGCAGCCCGCGTGCGATAGGTCAGGTTATGCGTCACAACGATCACCCGGAAGTTTATCCTTGCTACAAAGTCGTCGCATCCGACGGCAAGATCCACGGCTACTCAGGCTGTTTGAAAGGTGCGAAAGTAAATAAGAAAATTAACCTGCTGAAGAAAGACGGAATAAAGATAGAAAACGGCAAAATCGACCTGAAGAAACATCTCCACAAATTCTAAAAACATTTTCTTAGTTAAAAAGACGGATTACCTTGTCACCTGCGCGTGCCTTACGAATTCTGCAAGCTCGTGTGCCTTGCCGTGGCTGAAGTGCTTCCTCACCGGCTCGAGCAGTTCGTTGACGTATTTTGCCGTGGCTGCCTTGAGATCCGTTGCATGCAGCTTGCCTTCCTTGAAGTCTTTCTCAAGCTCAGCCAGGCTGGTATAAGTCACGTCCCCGCCGAATTTTTCAGGCCGCTCTATTTTTATCGTGTTGAAACTTTCGAATATTATGTATTTCATGTATTCTATTATCGGGTTCTCCTCTATCGTCGCCGGGCAATAAGCCTTGTCTATCTTTCTGCTTACTTCATCGACGCTGTCGGTCATGAAGATAGCGCTGTCAGGTATTGATTTGCTCATCTTCATCGCGGTCATCCGCTCCACAGGATCTGTGACGTTAGATGGCGGCTTGCTTAGTCCCTGCAGCATGTGTATGCTGATTACAACCGGTTTCCAGAGACCCAGCTTCGGCCCGACCTCGCGTGCCAGTATGTTGACTTTGCGCTGGTCCATGCCAAGATGGGTTATGTCCGCCTTCAGGTGAAATATATCGGAGCATTGCATACACGGGTAAAATATCTGCGCCGCGCTAAGAGCGTCCCGTTCCGAACGCCCCATTATCTGCGAGCACCTGACTATGCGGTCTACCGTGCTCGCGCGCGCGATGCTTATTGTGCGTTTCAAGTAATCCTTGTCAAGCGCGTCGCTTGTCCAGAGAAATTCTACGTTCTTCAGGTCCATTCCGCAGGCTTTCCAGACCTCTATCTGATATTCGCCGACTTTTTTGATTTTGTCCAGATCTCCGCCCATTTTATTGTTCATCCAGCCGAACCAGTCGGCAACCCAGAACTTGAAATGCACACCAGCTTTCACCATCTTGTTTGTGTTTATCGCCCTCATTATGCCCTGTGCGATGTGCATCTGTCCCGACGGTTCGAAGCCGTCGTATGCGACCGGGCGTTGTTTCGTCTCGAGAAGCTGCCGCAGCTCGTCTCGCGTAATGACTTCCTCACCGGTGCTCTCTATTATTTCCATTCTCTTTTCGACGTCCATGGTTAAACCTTCTATCCAAGTGTTTTTATTTTCGTTATTGGGGATTTTGCCGATTCGTTATATAAACGAAAAAACACATACTGTTGTAATGTTATTAGGATCCATGAACAACCCGCACAACGATCTTATGAAAGAAGTCGGCTGGATTTTAAAGCGGTTCGATTTCCTTGACTTGACACTGGAGATGCCCATGGCGCATCCAAAAATAATAAAGGTGCGCGAACTCAAAGCAGTTATTACTAAGACAGTCGTCGGTCATACTGCACCTTACCTGCCGATAGGGGCGGCGGAAAAAGGCGTCCGTATGGGCGCTGTTGCTGAATTCGAAAAATGTCTTGATGTTTTTGAACGGCTGGGTGTGCAGAAAGCTAACGTGCACTTTGACGGTGACGATGTGGAAGCAAACATATGG
>DATDYJ010000098.1:0-2395 GCA_035289025.1 archaeon | reverse complement strand
GACGAGGGCCCGAGCGAAGCTGAGCTGGAAAAGAAAGCAGAAGAAGCAGCTGGCGGACTAGCAAGCCTATTCGGTTAAATTTCTTTATTTTTCTTTTGATTTAAGTTTTCATTTAACTAGACTTCTATAGCTTTTATTATTTCTGGTTAGTATTATGTATCACATTAAAATGCTTCTAAACAAGTAATCCTATGCTTACTGACAAAGAGGCAAAGAAGAAATACAAGCCGGAATTCTACAAGAATCCTGACAAGTATTACGCCACTGAGTATCTGGAGAGCGAAGGGTTTCATCGAGCCTTATGCGTGAAGTGCAACAAACCCTTTTGGGCAACGACTGATAGAAATGTTTGCGGAGACCCTGCATGCGGAACTGTGCCGTTTTCATTTATCGGAAAAACCCCTGCGAAGAATAAACTTGATTACATAGAAGTGTGGAAAAAATTCTCGCAGATGTTCAAGAAATTCGGCTACACGCCTATCAAAAGGTATCCAATTGTCGCGCGTTGGAATCCTACTATGGAGTACACCAACGCATCGATCGCCGCGTTCCAGCCGTATGTTATAAGCGGTGAAGTGGAGCCGCCTGCAAAGAAACTTGTCATTCCGCAATTTTGCTTCCGTACTGTTGATATCGACAATGTTGGAATCACCGGCAGCCACAACACAGTGTTCTCGATGATCGGGCAGCACATGTTCGTGCCGCAGAAAGAATGGGACCAGAACGAGGTGCTTGGTCACATACATACGTGGCTGAAGAAAGGGCTTGGCTTGCCGAACGACGAGATAACTTTCCATGAAGACGCGTGGGCGGGCGGGGGGAACCTTGGCCCATGTATGGAGTATTTTTCACGCGGGTGTGAATTGGGCAACCAGGTTTACATGATGTATGAGCAGTCAGGTGCGATCGACGCCTCTGGCGTCAGTCAGTCCGGAATCGTGCCACTTAATCTGAAAGTTCTCGACATGGGAATGGGGCAGGAGCGCAACGCATGGTTTTCGCAAGGAACCAGCACACAGTACGATGCGACTTTTCCCACAGTAATAAAATATTTACTCAAGCAGACCGGCGTTAAACGGGATGAAGAACTGCTCGGCCGCTACGTTCCTTACGGAGGCCTTCTTAATCTGGATGAAATTGACGATGTTAACAAGGCATGGCAGACTGTGGCGGACAGGCTGGAGACGGACATAGAGACGCTGAAAAAGAACGTGTTGCCGATGGCTGGCATTTACTCGCTGGCGGAACACAGCCGGGCGCTTCTGATAATGTTTGCTGACGGCGCGCTGCCGTCGAACGTCGGGGATTCGTATAACCTTCGGATAATTTTCAGGAGAATGATGGGCTTCATCGACCAGTATGGATGGAAAATAGACGTGAAGAAACTGTTCGAGATGCACGCCAAATATCTGAAGCCACAGTGTCCTGAATTGGGAGAGCACATGAAAAACGTGGAGAAAATATTCGATGTTGAACTTGAGAAATATGCGAAGAATAAAGAGAAGGCCAAATCGGTTATTGCAAGAATAATAAACCGTGACGTTGACGTAGCTGATTTTATACAGCTGTATGATTCTCAAGGCATACAGCCCGAGCTCATAGTAAAAGAGGCAAGAAAGATAGGACGGCATCTGGATGTACCCGATAATTTCTATTCACTTGTATCCGATCTTCATGAAAAAAGAGAGCAGATCCATGCAACCAAAAAAGCCGTGGATCTGCGGCTCGGTGATCTGCCTGCGACGAAGGCGCTTTATTTTGAGGACTACAAGAAAGCTGAGTGCGCGGCCACCGTGCTCAAAATTGAGGGTGATTACGTGGTGCTCGACCAGACCGTAGCTTATCCGACTTCAGGCGGGCAGCTGCATGACAATGGCAACATAAACAGCGAGCCGTTTGGGGACGTGTTCAAGCACGGTCCTTACATTGTGCATAAAATGAAAAATGTGCCGAAATTCACAGAAGGGCAGAGGGTAAAAGTAGAGATAGATATCAGCAGGCGTGTACAGCTGGCACAAAATCATACAGCAACGCACATAGTTAACGAAGCGGCGCGGCGGGTTCTTGGCGAACATATCAATCAGGCGAGCGCGTTCAAAGACGTTGACCGCGCGCATCTGGATGTCACGCACTACGCTGCGATAACGGATGAACAGCTTGATGCAATTGAGCACGAGGCCAATAAAATTGTCAAGAAAAACATACGTGTTGATAAAAAATTCCTTCCGAGAGGCGAGGCTGAGCAGCAATACGGCTTTGGCATCTATCAGGGCGGCGCGGTACCGGGCAAAGAACTGCGTATAGTTAATATAGGAGATGACACTGAGGCGTGCGGCGGTACGCACCTTGATTCAACAGGCGAAGCCGAGAAGATAGTTATAATGTTCACCGAACG
>DATDYJ010000097.1:0-2715 GCA_035289025.1 archaeon | reverse complement strand
TACATGAAACATTTCGCGGAAGGAAGCATGAGGCCGAAGGTGCAGGCTGCGGTTGCATTCGCGAAGACAGGAGGCAAAGCGCTTATTACATCACCTGAGAAGCTGCGTGCGGCTCTAAGCTGGAATGCAGGGACTTGGATTACAAAATGATCCCATAATGCTTATATGCCGGCTATGTGAAGTATAATTATGGCAAAAAGAAACGTCATAATAATGGGTGCGGCGGGGCGCGACTTTCATAATTTCAATGTTTTCTTCCGCAATAATCATGCTTACAATGTTGTTGCATTCACGGCGGCGCAGATACCTGACATATCAGGTCGCAAATATCCTGCCACGCTTAGCGGGCGGCACTATCCTGATGGCATACCTATTTTTGATGAGAAAGAGCTGCCGCGGCTGATAAAATACTATAATGTCGAGGAAGTAGTTCTGGCGTATTCTGACATATCGAACGAAGAGGTTATGCAGAAAGGCGCGCTTGTTATAGCTAACGGCGCAAGTTTCAGCCTGCTGGGGCCAACAGACACCATGCTAAGATCCGTCAAACCTGTCATAGCCGTCTGCGCCGTGCGCACAGGGTCGGGAAAAAGCGCGCTTTCGCGTTTTATTGTAAATCATTTCAGGCGCCATGACATGCACGTTGTCGTGATACGTCACCCCATGCCTTACGGCGATTTAGCTAAGCAGGCTGTTCAGCGGTTTGAGACTGTCGAGGATCTTGAGAGGCACAACTGCACAATAGAAGAACGGGAGGAGTACGAGCCCCATATCATAAACGGGGCAATTGTGTACGCGGGTGTTGACTACGAGAAGATAATACGGCAGGCCGAAAAGGAGGCAGATGTCATACTATGGGACGGCGGTAATAATGATTTTCCTTTCTATAAGCCCGACCTCTTTATAACAATAGCCGATCCTCACAGGCCCGGGCACGAGATATCTTACTATCCGGGCGAATCAAACTTCATGATGGCTGATGTAATAGTAATCGGAAAAGTCAATACGGCTGAGAAAAGCAACATAGAGCTTGTCGAGCGGCATGCGCGTGAGTTCAATCCTGGTGCAAAGACAGTACACGGCACGCTGGAGATTTCCGCGGAAGACATTCCAAGCATAAAGGGCAAGCGGGCGATAGTCATTGAAGACGGCCCAACGCTGACGCACGGCGGAATGCACTACGGGGCGGGAATGATAGCGGCGCAGAAATACGGCGCAAAAGTAATTGACGCGAGGAAGTTTGCCGTCGGCTCGATACGGGGCGTTTACCAGAAATACGAGCACCTCGACAGAATACTGCCCGCGGTCGGCTACGGCCCGAAGCAGATGAAAGAGCTGCAGGATACAATAAACAGATCCGGCTGCGACATAGTGCTGGAAGCAACGCCTGCGAACCTCGGGCGTATCATGAAGATAAACAAGCCTATAGTCAATATTACTTACGAGTTCGGCGAGATACGCGGCGGCATGACAAAAATACTCGGCGAATTCGAACGCAAACACGTGAGGCGAAAATGATGCACCTGCTATCTCTGGCCGACCTTAAACGCGAGGAACTTCGCGAACTTCTCAAAAAGGGCGCTGACGTCAAGAAGCACCATGAGAAATACAAAGACGCGCTGCACCAGAGGTCGCTTCTAACTATATTCGAAACCACGTCGTTACGAACGAAACTTTCTTTCGACGTGGCGATGACGCAGATGGGCGGCCATGCAATCGATTATGCGCTGAGCGAGTCGACGCTCGGCAAGAAGGAGTCGATGAAAGAGTTTGCCGGGTGTGCGTCGCGGTATGTGGACGGCATAGCCGCGCGGCTTTTCGACCATAAGCAGCTGGAGGAAATGGCGCGCTTCTCGTCGGTTCCCGTAATAAACGCGATGACAAACTACGAGCATCCGTGCCAGATACTCGGGGACCTGATGACAATCGAGGAGAAATTCGGACGACTCACGGGACTGAAGCTGGCTTATTTTGGGGATGGGCTGAACAATGTTACTTACTCGCTGATGTACGGGTGCGCGCTCGCAGGCGTGGACATCACAGTGGCTTCACCGAAGGGTAAGGCATACGCGCCAGAAAAAGAAGTGATAAGAAAGGCGGAGAAAACGTCGGAGATAAGCGGCTCGACAATAAAGGTAACAACAAATCCCGCGGAAGCGGCAAAGGGCGCCGATATTGTTTATACGGATTCGTGGATGAGCTACAGGATACCGCACAGCAAAGAGAAGAGCAGGATAAAAGTCTTCAAGCCGTTCCAGGTCAACGCCGCGCTGATGAAGCGTACTAACAACGCACTGTTCATGCACTGCCTGCCGGCAAAGCGCGGCCACGAGGTCACGGACGACGTAATAGACGGCAAGAGCAGTATAATCTTCCAGCAGGCCGAGAACAGGCTGCACATACAGAAAGCGATTTTATTGAAATTATTGAAGTAGTTATGTTTTACTTAAAATTTTTAATTCTTCGTCTATGAAATATTTTTTAACATTTTTATGCAGAGTTGCTTTGTCCCATAAAATAATTCGTTCATTTGTAGTTGCCTCTTCTGCTGCTGCAGTAAATCCTGATGTTGTTATTACCATACATTTAGTTGCACCAAATCTATTCATTGCGCCTAAAGTCTCTCTGATTATATTTGGCGTTACCATTTTTTCTATGTTAAACCTTTTTACTTGAATTGCTATTTTTTCATTTTTATTTTCTGCTATTACGTCT
>DATDYJ010000096.1:0-11304 GCA_035289025.1 archaeon | reverse complement strand
GAGCAACTGGGATTAGATACCCCATTAGTCCACGCTGTAAACGATGCCCTTTTGGTGTCGCAGAATCTTCGAGATCCTGCGGTGCCGTAGCGAAGGTGTTAAAAGGGCCGCCTGGGGAGTACGACCGCAAGGTTGAAACTTAAGGGAATTGGCGGGGGAGCACTACCAGGGGTGGAGGCTGCGGTTTAATTGGATTCAACGCCAGGAAGGAAAGATATCCAAAAGCTTAAGTCATCCTAGGTATATAATACTAAGGATGAAAAGCGTTTACGATCTCGCAAAGAAAGACAAGAACTTGGCAGCTTCTGTACTTTTGCCTTTGATAGAATTTGAATTCAGCTTCATATCGGAAGACACACCAATGCTTGTGCAATCGAAGAGAAATGAACTACAATTAGAAAAAGTTCATGATCTTTGCAATGCGCATAGTTGGTGCAAAGATATCGTGAAGAAGGGAGACAATATTGGCTTCAAGCTTCACAGACACGCTTTCAGAGAAATCTATTCCATTGCCGGACCTTTTGCTGACCCGAAGAAAAACGAGTGGGCAAAATTGCTTCTTGAAAGAGAAGGAATGAAAGGCGGCTATATGGGAAACAAAGTTTCAACGAAAGAAAAGATTCTTTCTGTATTGAAGAAAAACAAAGGCTGGATGAGTATAGGAGACATATGTCTTGCGTTAAGACTAATGCCAAGCACGGTAAGGGAAACCTTACGCGAGCTTGAATCCACTCGTATTGTTAACAACAAACGAGATGGTAAGCGCATTCTTTGGAAACATGGAGATCTTTCTCTGGATACCTTACCCAAGAAGACAGCAGAATGAGGGTCACTCTAAAGGGGTTACCTGACAAGCTGAGAAGTGCTGCATGGCCGTCGTCAGTTCGTGCTGTGAAGTGTCGTGTTAAGTCACGAAACGAACGAGACCCGTGCTGTTAGTTGCTAATTGCTACTCAGGTAGCGATGCACTCTAGCAGGACCGCTGGTGCTAAATCAGAGGAAGGAGCGGGCTACGGCAGGTCAGTATGGCCTGAATTTTTGGGGATACACGCGGCCTACAATGCTTAGGACAACGGGATGCAACGCCGTAAGGCGAAGCCAACCTCTTAAACCTAAGCTTAGTTCGGATCGAGGGCTGCAACTCGCCCTCGTGAAGCCGGAATCCCTAGTAAGCGAAGGTCATCAGCGGAGATAGTGCAAGATGATTTTTTGGCGATTACGTTCTATACAATACTTGGTTTGACTATGAGGAACATTTTCCTGACGGAAAAATGTTCTGATGATTTTAGACTGGGCGGAATTGTATAGTGCGCAATAAGCAGCACTATGATGCATTTATCTCCTGTGAAATCTTTCGCTGAATACGTCCCTGCTCCTTGCACACACCGCCCGTCAAACCATCCGAGTGAATTTCTGGTGAAGCCTGCGTTGAGCAGTTTGAACCAGACGTTTGCAAGGAGGGTTAAGTCGTAACTTTAAGAGTTGGAGCATACTAATGAGTTTTATGAAATCAGAAATTGCATACCTTCATGGTGCAATTCATGATGGATATGTTTATTCCGGGAAGTCAAAAGGCAGAATTGCCGTGATTACCCAGAAAAACAGAAAATGGCTTGAGAACATAAAGGGGATAATAGAAAACAATAACGGCAAGGCATGGATATTTCCTCAAAGAGATATTCACATCCTTGAGACAAAGTTCAATCCCCTTCTTGGTAAAAGATTGCTAGAAAGCAGAAAAGAAAAACTGGAATACGTTTCAGGTTTCTTTGACGCCGAAGGCGGAATTCCCAAGAAGCTTGATGCCAGATTCTATGTCCAGTTTGTTCAGAAGAACAAAAGTGAATTGCAAGAGGTTGCAGATATTCTGGAAGAGTTCGGAATAAACTGCGGAAAACTCCACCAGTATGACAAAAAATCAAAATGCTGGAGATTTTTCGTAAAATCGGACTCTTATACGAGATTCATAAAACTTGTTAAGTCAAGACATCCTGAAAAGCAGGAAAGGCTTGACAGCTTTAAAAATCAGCTCTTATAGCGATATACAAGGTAGCCGTACGGGAACGTGCGGCTGGATCACCTCCTTTATTTTTCATTTACGCAAGTAAATGGAAGTAAACAAATTAAATAAATACGACATACGTGCAAGACATTTTTCTAACGAAAAATGAAAACCTCACTTTTAGTATGCCAAATTTACGCAAGCTGCGGTTTGCGTTCTCGTCAAGAGACTGCGCCTTCTAAACTCCTTTTCTCGTGAAAGAAAAGCCTTACTGTAAAAGAAAAATATATTACTTCTATGGCTCACTGGCGTTCGCTGAATTGCTTTCTTTTTATCAGTTTCTGACCAACGTTTATCATGAGATATGTACTGGCCGCTATCGCGTTGTTCCTGCTGCTGCCGCTGGCGCACGCTGAGCTGGACAAAGTCCAGATATACGCCGATATAAACGCGGACAATACTGTCGCGAACGAACTGGACTACTACTTTTCCGCGCCGCTCGGACCCGGCGTTGTAAACTACACGCTTTCGCAGCCGGTAATAAACATGGAGATAAGCGGCGACGCCGTCCCGCTGGTTTACAGGAATGACGGGGGCCTGGTACAGATAACGCTCCCGTCTCCTGTAACGCACATGAAAATAAAATATACGGCAGACAATGTCGTGTTCAGGAGCGGGGACACTTACCACTTCTTCACCGAGTTCGATTTCGACGATGCGATAAAAGAGCTTCAGGCGACGGTGGCGCTCCCGGAAGGCTACGCGGTTCACGAGAACTTCTACAGGCCCACCAACGGGGAGATAGTGAGCGACGGCAGGAGAATAATAATCAGATGGACGGATCTGGACGCGTCCGGAAAATACATATATTCAGTCAACTTCAGCAACCCCACGGGGCGCAACGACCCGTTTATATTCATTGCAATCGTCCTTGCCGCAGTTATTATATACGGCTTTGTGCACTTCCGCCGCAAGCTCCGCGAATCGTTCATGAAGGGCTTCAGGGATGACGAGAAGAAAACAATAGAGTTTCTGCAGCTGAAAAAAGTGGCAATGCAGAGCGACCTGCAGAAAACCTTCGGGTTTTCACGCGCCAAGTCTACGAGAATTATCATGGTGCTGGAGCAGAAGGGTCTCGTGCGCAAGCAGAAATACGGCAGGACAAACAAACTGCACTGGCTGCCAAGATAAACTTTCAGGAAAATGCATCTTGCTTTCTATCCGTCACGCTACACCCTAATATTCCCTTTACTTGTCACTACTCCCCGCTCCTACACAACCGTTTCACGAACGTTTCACGTCACCAATATACCCCTGAAACAGTAATAGATACATTATGAAAATGATTTCCAAACTGCTCAGAAGAGATGCAGCCTGCACGGAAGACACAACACAGAAACGCTACAAATACGCAAGAAAACAGCATACGAAAACCTTGTGCAAAGAATGCAGCGGATCATACTATTACGACGTGGTCAGATGCCCGGTTTGCTCGTCGAGCAAGCTGGAAACAATAAAAATGGAGGCTACTAAATGAAAACTATAATAGCGGCGATTGCGATCCTCGCGCTTGCGCTCCCTGTGCACGCGCAGCTGGGATCCCAGTCGTTCGGCAACACGAACTTTTCAGATACAGAAATAACGGAGAGCGAACTGCAGGCTGCAGAAAGCTCGTTCGGGGACGCCGGGCTGCTGCCGGACAACCCGTTCTACGGCTTCAAGCGGTTCGGCGAGGGGCTGAGGCTGACTTTCACCTTTGACGAAAAAGGAAAGGAGAAGCTTCACCTGGAATTCGCAAAGACGCGGCTCGCAGAAGCAAAGAAGCTGTCGGAAAGGGGCGGCGAGATCGGGGGCGTACTGAAGGAGTACAGCCTTGAACTGCAACACCTGAACTCGTCGGACAACGAGACGAACGATGCCCTGGACAAGAGCAGAATAGTGCTTACTCTGGTGCTTGAAAGGGTACCGGAGAGCGCGAGACCCGCCATAGAAAGAGCACTCAACAACTCGGTCGAGAAGAAGGTCAGGATAAATGTAAAAGGAGAGCGCGAAACCGAGACGGAGATGGAGAACGAACGCAACAGGACGGAAGAGATAAAGGAAAATATACACAAGCGCCTTGCGGAGCGCGAGGAAAAGGCCGCAGAACAGATAAACGAAGCCGTGGATAAACTGGAAGAGGCAAAGGCACTCATGGGCAACCAGACGAATACAACGGCCTCTAGGCTCATAACATCTGCCGTGGATAAACTGGAAGAGGCGAGGGAAGCGCTTGCGCAGAACAAAACTGGCGAAGCTTTCGGTCAGGCGAACGCAGCGGAACAGCTGGCAAAGAACGCGAAGAAAATGCTGGAACGCGAGAATGAACGCGATGAATCACGCGGGCGCAGTGAGTTGCGCGGGCGAGGCGACAGAGACAACGACGCGGACGAAGGCAACGAACAGACACCGTCAAACAACACTTCAAGCACGACAGCAGGCTAAAGATTTTTTGATTTATTTTCTTTTTTACATGCAGAATACGTATAATTATACATGATTATCAACAGGAAGCTCGCTTACGGCATACTGCTGGCGTACTACTACACGTTTGTTATGATATACAGCTGGAACCTTGGCTATACGGATGTCATAGTTTCTACGATCGTCATAACAGTCGTGTCGTATCTGTGGCTGATCCGCATTGCGTCTAAGATGGGCGCGTACGCGCAGATGAACGTAAGGGATCTTGTGATCAACGTTTTCCTGTACAGTTTCATTACTTTTTATATTGCGGGCATGGCGCTGTTCCTTGCGGGCAAGGGAGTGGATTTCTGGCATGCGTTCCTCATGATAACACCGATAACGATATGGACCGGAATCTGGACGGACTTCTACATGCAGAAGCTTAAAGGCAGGATGTAAGCCCCTTTCTTTGTTAAAGAAAGTCCCTTGGGTTCAACTCGAGAAAGACAGAGTCTTTCTGAGCCCCTGAAAGCAAAGCTTTCAAGGGAAGAAAATATTACAAGAAAGGCAAGCCAGACCTTTTTAACCCCGGAAAACCAAGTCATTGTATGGCGGATCTTTTTACACTGGCAGGCATCCTTGCACTTGTACACGGCTTCTTCGGTCTCGTGTTTCTTGTCTCTTTTTCCGGATGCATTGCAGTTTTGCTGAACTTTGCAAAACGTTCGCTGAAAACTCTAAAGATGTTTGTCAGGGGAATGACAATATCAATATGGGTGACTTCTTTCAGCGGCCTCATTACGTACATTTTTTACAGGGCTCCGGGAGCCGAGAGCGCCAAAAACAGGCTGCTTGCGGGCGATTTTCCGTGGCTGCACAACGTCGTATTCGAGTTCAAGGAGCACGTCGGGATGTTTCCCCCTGTTATAATGCTTGTGGCAACAGTTTTTGTGTGGCACTACGGAGACAGCGTTTTTACCGATAAAAAAACAAGGAACATGCTGCTTGGATTGCTGACATTGTCGTTCCTGATAACGCTTCTTGTATTCGGCCTCGGGGCAATGGTTACCAAGGTGGAATCTGTATGAGTAGAAATGACGTAAAACCAGCGGCTGCCCTTGCTGGCGCATCTGTAGCAATATTTTTTGTGGGATTTCTGCAGTTTCTGACAGAGGCAGCGCCGGGCATAAAGCCGTTCCTTACACTGAACGCGGGAATAGGCCCGTTATCGGGCAAGGTGTTCTTAGCCTACCTTATCGGCCTTGTTGTTTTCATTCTGGCGAAGAAAATGCTGAAAGACAAGAATGTGGATATTACAAAGTATTATCACCTGCTTATAGCGTCGCTGGTCATAGCATCGCTCTTGTCATTGACGCCGTTTACAGGAATTCTTCTGGGCGCATAAGTCCAAATGGACTGCTGCGAATAATAAGTTCTTTTTGGGATACCTAGCTTTTTCTTTCAAGAAAAAGATCGGTAATGGACTGTGGGTCTATTAAACCATTGGTCAAATATGGGGGAAAACAGGTTTTGGAGCGGCAAGTCTATTTCTGACCTGCAAGTGCTCTTAATATTCGTGTGTCTTCCTTGATAGACTTCTTCATCAATTCCTTGAATTTGTCGTTTGCCATTTATTCCACCACATGTTTCTTTATCCATTCAAGCGTTTTCTGGTAGGTTGTTTTTCCCTGAGCCATATCGTTTACAAGTATGACTGCAGGTTCGAACTCTGTCTTTAATGTAATATCATTAGACAATAAAAAGATTTTAGCAGCTTCAAAAGCCGTTCTTTTATTTCCGCCCCAAAAAGGATGTTTTGTATTGATTTCGTACAGCAATATTGCAGCTTCTTTGTACAAGTCTTTGGACATTTCTGCCTTTTCTATTATATACTCGACAGTACCTTCGTCCTTAACGCCTGCCGGACCGTCTCCAAACTGATTCACAAGAACCCTGTTCAGTTCTATAAGATTATCAACTGTGAGATGATTGACCATATTTAGTAATTGTAATACAGCAATAAATAGCGTATTAAATAACGGCTGTATCCGCTGCCGGTCCATCTAACCACTGGTCAAAGTGGACTGTGGGGGACTCGAACCCCCAGCCTCTTGCTTGCAAAGCAAGCGATCTTTCCTGCAGACTTTCCCCTTTTGATGCAACTTTTGGGAAAAGTTGCTCCAGTTGATCTAACAGCCCTTTACTGTAATAAGTTTCTTTTGGCAATACCTAGACTTTTCTCGGCAGAACTTTAGTTCTGGCGACTCAGATTGAACCTTAGTTCAATCTCGAGTTTACCAAAGAAAAGGATCGGTATCTAACAGCCCTTTCTGTCTCATTTTAGCAGGATAAATTTAAAAGCAGAAAATCGTGCGCTATTACCAGACATAATCAGCTTTTGCTGTTCCATTTGTCGTTCCATTTCTTTAGCTCCACTACGATGTTGTAAAGCTCGGCGCCTTTCTTTGTGAGGATGTATTCGGTTATGCCGCCTTCTATTCTTTTCTCAACCAAGCCCTCATCCTCAAGTTCCTTCAGCTCTCCAGCCAGGATGTGCGCAGTCAGCCCTTCTTTTCGAAGAAATGTATTGAAACCTTCGAACTTTCCATTGGCCATGCCCTCGATTATCTTTATCGACCATTTTTTCCCAAGGATGTGCGCTGATTTGTCAATAGAACTCATGTGTAATAGTTTGATGCCAAACGTCTTTAATTTAAACAAGACAGTATCAAATTTGATACCGCCGCGTAGATTATACTACAGGTACAATATAGTAGTGGGGAGTGGTCAGACGTTGTGTGCCCACAGCCCACAGGGTGGATAGCGCACCCGGTTTGCTGGCCTCTCCTACGTCTTGTTTTTGTGGTGCAGTTAAATCACGCATAAATTACTCGAGTGGATATTACGCGGTTTTAATAGGTTTTTGTTATCATCTTGTGCATGAGAGACAGAAATCTTATAGGTGACCTCGAGAAATATCTAGAAAGTGATGTCACTGTTTCGGGATGGGTCGACTCAAGACGCGACCTTAAGCGAATGCAATTTCTTGTTCTTCGGGATCATACAGGAATGGTTCAGGCAGTTAACGAGAAGAAGGGCGGTCATGTCGAGCAGAGCATATACGAAGCCAGCCCAGAATCGGCGGTTATTGCAAGCGGCAGGCTTGTGCCGAACCAATCGGTTAAGCTAAGAAACATGGAAATACAGCTAACAGATGTCGACGTTGTAAACCGCGCGCAGTCGCCTCTGCCAATCGACGCAAATTCCGGTGAGGAGGCGAGACTTGACTGGCGTTTTCTGGATTTAAGGAAACCCAAGAATAATCTTATATTCAACGTACAGACAACTGCGGAAAGGGCAATGCGCGAGTACTGGACTAATCACGGATTCCTTGAGATGCACTCCCCAAAACTGGTTCCGGGCGCGACAGAATCAGGTGCCGAACTTTTCCAGCTTGATTATTTCGGCCAGAAGGCATCTCTTGCCCAGTCACCCCAGTTCTACAAGCAGATGGCCATGGGAGCCGGATTTGACCGCGTATTTGAGATAGCGCCGGTTTTCCGGGCGAACCCGTCTTTCACCACCAGGCACGACACAGAGTTCACAAGCGTTGATGTCGAGCTATCATGGATAGATTCACACCACGATATAATGGATCTCGAGCAGGATTGGCTGTGTTACGTTCTGGCCGCAGTTGCAGAACGCCACGGTGTTGACATCAAAAAATATTTCGGAGCGGATGTCAAAGTGCCTGAGCTGCCGTTCCCGAGAATTTCAATGAAAGAAGCATATGCAATACTTGACAAAGTAGGGGAAGGCGGATACCGCGATGAGAAAGGGGATCTTGCACCTTCCGGAGAGAAGGCTCTTGCAAGATATATCAAGGAAAATTTTGACCATGATTTTGTATTTGTAACAGATTACCCTGTAACCGCGCGCCCGTTTTATCATATGAGAAGCGAGAGCGAACCGACTACGAAAAGTTTCGATCTTATATGGAAAGGTCTTGAAGTCACAACAGGCGCGCAGCGCGAACACAGACATGACAGGCTGCTTGCCCAGGCAGAAGAGAAAGGGGTCGATCCGGCAGCAATTTCCGGCTACCTTGACTTTTTCAAATACGGAATGCCCCCGCATGGCGGATACGGATTCGGGCTTACCCGGATGCTAATGGTCCTAATGGATGCCCCTAACGTTCGGGAAGTAACTTATCTCTACAGAGGACCAAAGAGATTGACACCTTAGATTATCTTTAATGAAGCTCAGGTTGATAGGCGAGGCTTTGTCAGAAAGGCCAGAGGGGCATGACTGTACCATTTATGGTAGAGTTGTCGCTGTAAGACGTCACAAAGCGCGCACATTCTTTGATATTTCCGACCACACAGGCAAAGTTCAGATTGTTTACGAATGTAATGATAGAGGGCGCGACATATGCGAGGGATCCTATGTCAGCGTTGACGGGACGCTTGAATATAGAATGGGAAAGCCTGAAATGATCTCAAAGAACGTAAACGTTATTGCCAGGGCAACTCTTCCCCTTAACCCGCATCCATGGGACGTAAGCATAAGGGATCCAAGACATGGCAATCAAATTTTTGATTATCCCGGGTTCTATGTGGCAAATCCGGAACGTTCAAGCGTACTAAAAATCAAGGCGAATTTTACCGATGCACTTCACTGCTATATGCGGCGCAATAATTTTACGTTCGTAGAGCCGCCTATAATTACAGACAAGACGCTGTATGACGAATCAACAGCCGTGCGCGCAAACGTTCACGGCGAAAACGTATTCCTTACACAGTGCGCGACGTTCGAACTTGAACCACTTGCAATGGCGTTCGGTAAAGTTTACACTATTTCGCCGGCTTTTAGGAATGAAAAGGCCGGATCAAAAAGACATCTTGCCGAATACACGCACGCCAAAGCCGAAATGCTTCTGGCTAATATGGATGATCTCATGGAGTTCGCAGGCGACCTGATCTATACTTCCATAGGAGAAACCTTAGAGTCAAGCGGAAAAGAGCTTGATACGCTTGAAGTTTCTGTGGATCATGGACGCCTTGATCCTAAAAAATATGCAGTAATGACATACGACGAGGCAGTTAAATTCCTCCGGTCAAACGGGTCTGACATAGAATACGGACGCGGTTTATCCCGTAGAGACGAAGAGATGATTACCAGACACTGCGGCGACAACTACGTCTGGGTGCAATTTCTGCCGTTTGCCAGCGAAGGCTTTCCATATTCCAGGAAAAAAGGCGAGAGGCACCTTTCTATGACTGCCGACCTGATAGCACCGCACGGTGCCGGCGAAATGGTGGGCGTTGCAGAAAAAACAACCAGCGCAGACGAACTTGTGGAAAATCTTATCGAGAAAGGAAAGAAGGATAATCTAAGAGATTACTGGCAGTACATTCTTTTGAGAAACTACGGTCTTCCGCCGCATGGCGGCATAGGCGCAGCTCCCGAGAGAATTCTATACGGGTTATTGGGACTTGATCATATCCGCCTTACAAAGCCATGGCCAAGATATCCAGACAGAAAAATACACCAGAATGAAATGGAGCTTAATCCGTGGAATGATCCTGAAGTGCAGCGCATAATAGATAAATTCGATATAAAGTAACTATTGTATTGAATGTAAATCCCGCAGATATTTATTTTCTTATCTTCTTTGCAAGATCGGCAAGTTTTGCATCGTCTTCACGCTTGTAATCATGGGAGGATATGTAGCCTTCGTACTTGTCGAAGAACTTGTCGACGCTTGATTTAATGGGTTTCCATTCTTTCTGCTTCGTCCCGTGCATCGGGAACAGCTTCGCATGGACATGGTCGACGCCGAACCCCTCGAATATCATTCCCGTTCTGCCAACGTCGTCAAGCTTATCGTCGAGCAACTTTGCCACTTTTTTTGATGCTAGCACAAGGCCGGTAACAACATTGTTCGGCAGGTCGAACGGGTAGCTTGCATAGTGCTCTTTTGTTATGACAACTGAAAACCCCTGCGTATTTGGAAATATGGAAAGAAACGCTATGTGATCCTTGTCTTCCCATATCTTGTGGCACGGCGCTTCGCCGCTTGCTATTTTGCAAAATATACACCCGTCTTTTTTCATAAGTAAATTATCACATGTATAGTTTTAAACCGATGCTCTATAGTATCTTTCTTTAATATACCACCCGCGCGCATGTAGTATAATGGGAAAGATATTCATTCTAATCGGCATCATCCTCGCGCTGGTCGGCCTCGGCTACGTGTTTATGCCGAATGCGCTGCCGTCCATGGGATTTGAAGGCTTCATGCAGACAGGTGTCGGCGTTGTGCTGGTTCTGATCGGCTTAGCCGTGATCTGGAAGAAGCATTAATACCGATCCTTTTCTTTGGTAAACTCGAGATTGAACTAAGGTTCAATCTGAGTCGCCAGAACTAAAGTTCTGCCGAGAAAAGTCTAGGTATTGCCAAAAGAAACTTATTACTATTCTGACTCACTGCAAACACGAACGAAGTTCATGTTGCACAGCAGAACTTTCAGTTCTGCTCGTGACGTTCGTTTTCCTATGTCAGGGCATAGATCCTTTTCAGACGTTCGACCTCGAGACTCCTGATTAGTTTTTTTATATTCTTCATGCGTTTTCTGAACATCGGCTCCGAGCCGTAATCCTTTTCGATGCACTTGAGTTCCCAGTAGACACCGCTCTGCGTGCTGCAAAGACGCTCCTCGATCATTTCGTCCGCACGGTTTGTATTGCCGTTATACATTACATTCAGCGCCTTTTCGAAAACTGCCTCGACTTTTCCGAGGTAGTCCAGGTCCGTCTTGTAAGACATTCATCAGAATTTTCTGCAATTTTTAAAT
>DATDYJ010000095.1:0-5172 GCA_035289025.1 archaeon | reverse complement strand
GGCGACATAGTTCAGAGCTGGGTGAAGCTGCGCGCCGACAGAACGGCGCCGTTCGGCTGCACGATAGCAATAGACCGCAATGCGTGGGTCGACAATCCGATGGGCACAGCGTCACTGACGTTCAACCTCTGGTACAGGTATTATACAGATGCCGCAACGTCCGCCAAAGTATTGGGCGTACAGCCTAATTATTAGTGCTATATTATACAAAGTCTGACTGCACCTTAAGAAAGCTTCGGAAATATTCCGAAGATGAAAGAAACATCACGTGAAGAACGAATAACATATTGCATATCTAGGGGCCTGAGGAATGGCAAAATTGTATACGGCGAAGGCGAGACAGAATTATCTATAAGGGAGGATCCGGAATCTGCGTTTCAAATTTACTCTGAGTTGGTTCAGAAATATGGTGCGAAAAATGTGTCTATATTGCGAAGAAGAAATATAGAAGTTTACGAGGATCTTTCACCTGAAGAACTTCAACATCTGGCTATAGCAAAATAATCAGTCATTATAAGTTTTTAACAGTTTGATCCAATTCTATATCATGTCAAAACTCGACGAACTGAAAGAGAAAACAGAACGCGCTGACCTTCCGCTCAAAGACGGCCACAATATTGTATTCGGCAAGGGCAATCCCAGCGCGCGCATATTTTTTATCGGCGAGGCGCCGGGCGAGAAAGAAGACGCCGCAGGCGTGCCGTTTGTCGGCTCGGCGGGCAAGCAGCTCGATAAGCTTTTGGGCTCGATCGGTCTCTCCATCGAGGATGTTTACATAACGAACATACTCAAGTACAGGCCCCCTGATAACCGCAACCCGAATGAAGAAGAGATAAGGGCGCACACGCCTTACCTCGTTGAGCAGATAAAAATCGTACAGCCAAAAATAATAGTAACGCTGGGAAATTTCGCAACAAGATTCGTTCTTGCAGGCTTCGATGCGGACAAAATGAAGCCAGTAGAAGGAATAACAAAGCTTCACGGAAAAGTGAATCAGGTAAAACTCGGCGACAAAGTGCTGCTTGTTCTGCCGATGTATCATCCTGCGGCCGTTCTCTATAATCCGAAGCTGCGCTCCGATCTGGAGAAAGATTTCGTTCTGCTCGGAAAAATAACTAATCCTTCCAGTTCCACCATTTGAGAAGCCGTTTTTCTTTCCCGTCGGACGCATAGTACACAGCGCAACGGAACGCGTAGAGTACGCACCTGTCTATGTGCTTGCCATGTAACGAGCTTAATTTATTGTAAAGTTTTTCAGGGTCTTTGCCGATCAGACTGTCTGTGTTTTTTATCCCGATGGACAAAAGGTCTCTTGAAAGCGCAGTGCCTATGCCGGGTATGTCAGTCAGTTTGTTTTTCATACCTGAAAGTTATCACGACTCTTTTTAAGCAGCCGTCTCAATAATTAGACAATGAAATACGAAGAGACAGATCTCGACAAGCCTATATTTGTGGTGATGGTCGTACTGTCCGTAATTCTGATATCAAAAATAGTTTTCTGGATATCGATAGGCTGCTTTATAGCGGGCGTGATATGGTACACAAGGGCCCGCAATACAAAGCAGTCAAGCCACGCTTTCTTCATGCTGGCGATTTCCCTTTTTCTGATACCTGTAACTTATCTTATCGGTTACAGGATAGAAAACGTTCCGATGTTTAACATTGTATTCGACTACGCAAGATCGTTTCTTGCAACTATATTCTAGTACGCTTCCATATCCTTTTTATTTGTTTAAGCGATAATTTCTTCTGAAGCACTCGTGGTCCAACGGCAAGACTTCAGCTTCCCAAGCTGACTATCCGGGTTCGAATCCCGGCGGGTGCATTCAGGCCTTTCTGTCTGTATGACGCACTACGTGCGTCTTTTGGTTCAGAAAGCGCTGCAGACAGGAATTTCATTCCTGTCGCACAGCATGAACAGCGTTCATGCGAGTGGCGGAAAACCTCAAAGGCAATCAAATTAAAAGCTTTCCCCTATAACTACAGCCATGCGCGAGGTTTTCTCCGTTTCAGCAAACAACAAGTCGATGGTCGAGGACATGCTGAGGCGTGACGACGAGATCGGCCGGGCCTCCATAAACGTCAGGAGCGCAGCCTCGCTCGACATAGACGAAGACTGTTATTTTATAATACTTGACGCGTCGCACGAGCGCATAGAAAAGGCCAGGCAAATGATACACGAATTTGCCAAACCTTACAAGCATGCAAAAGCAGTCCTCGATAAGTTTGACGAGCAGGAAAATTCCGCGATAGAAGGCTTCGGAAATATTCTGGGATGATTTGATGGAAGAGTTTAATACAGTGGGCGACTTGGTGCCGTATCACGAATACCGCAGAAAAATAAAGCACACTTACGTCTGTAAAAAGTGCGCCCACGGATTCGACCGCGCGCAGCCCGTTGCTGAATGCATATTCTGCAACAGCAATGATATTATGGAGCTGGAGCGCGACGACATTATAACAGGCAAGCCAGTCTACATGTACACGTGCACGGTGTGCCACAAAAGATTCGTTGCCGAGCACGCCGAAAAATGCATAGATTGCGGCGCGAAAAACCTCCATTTCTACAAGACAACAAAAATAAGCACGACCGAGCTTATCTCGACGCGCACAACGCAGTTAAAAAACCGCCTGAAGAAGCGGTTGTTCGGCAAGGTCATACGCAGGCTCGATGAGTAGCTTGCTGAGCACATCAAGGAACTCAGCCTTCATCTCACAACCCTCTTTTTGAGAATTTGAGAAGGTCTTCGCCTTTGTAGACTCCCGCATATCCTGATGTGTCGCCTTCCAGTTTTATGAAAATCATCTGCCCAAGGCGCGCGTTTTTGAATATCTTGACAGGCCTTGAAGCTTCTGCGTGAAAGAATGACCGCCCCTCGTAGCCAGGATCCCACAGTGCCGTGTGCTGGACTATGCCGCAGACAAGCGCGCTGCTTCTCGGCAGCAGCATGCCGGCTATGTTTTTTGGCAGAGTTATCTTCTCGTTAAAAGCAATATGATAAACACCTTTGTCAAGCATCCAGTGATCTCCCTGCGGCTGCAATTCCGCATAACTGGGAAGTTTGCGTTTTTCATTGCTGAAATCAAGAACGCCTTCTCCCTCGAGCAAGAATACTTTGGCCACCGTCAAATCAACGCCGCATTGCTGTATCTGCACTTTCTCGTCGATCATGCCGCTGACCAGAAGACCTTTTGCCACGTAAGACCGTATCTCTTTGTCTGTCAATAACATGAATAATAGTTAAAAAGAGAAATTCTTAAATGACAGTATTGTATACAATTGTATGTCAAATATAGTTGCGGTGAAAATAGGCAGCAAAAAATATAGAATAAAGGACTGTCACAATCCGTGGGGTCTAATGCTTGACCCGATGACAAGCAAAGACGGCGCGCTCGTGTATTACAACAATATAGGCACGTTCCTGTGCCGCACGCTGGATCTTTATTTTCTCGACAAAAATTTCCGTGTTGTAGAAAAACAGCAGCCACGCCACTTTCTCGACCCACGATCATGGATTGGTTACAGGTCAGCTCGCGCAAAATACTGCCTGGAAATGAAGCGCGGCGTATCTGACATAAAGACAGGGACCAAAATCAGGATATGATGTAACTTTTTGAAAGAGTTAAATAACTAAACAATAAGAATGTCTAGACGAGGGCTTGTAGTCTAGTGGTATCTGCAAAGACCGTGCTGAAACGGTCTGTACTACAGACACGAAATGACGTCTGCTTAGTAAGTGAAAACGCAGAAGACGTGCAGAAGATTGTAGGTTCGATTCCTGCCAGGCCCATTTAACGCTTTTCTTCTTGGAGAAAGTTACGAGAAACATACACTATTTATAAATTCCGATTGAATGAATTTGTTATGTATAAATTAAATGGAGCACTGTCGGAATTGATAGGTGCCATCATCGGTGACGGCAATACGTATGATAAAAGACCGTATTATGTCGAGATTACAGGAAATCCTCTGAGTGATCGCGAGTATTTTGAAGTTTATTTGGCAAATTTAATCAGTAAAAATTTGCAGTACGAACCTAGGATTTTCTTCAGAGAAGGTGCAGTAAGAATTCGGATTAATAAAAAGGTTTTTGTAGAGTGGATTAAAGAACTGGGTATACCTTCTGGTAAAAATAAATTCAGTAAAGTTTTCATCCCTAAACGAATTAAGAAATCAAAAAGACATCTCAAATTTTGCTTGCGTGGAATAGTAGATGCCGACGGTTGCGTAACATTTGATAAACGAAAAATCTATAAAAATACTTACATCAGAATTGCGCTTAGAATGAAAAATCCCAGAATATTGAAAGAGATTTCTACTAGTTTAAAAGTCTTCAAAATTAAAACAACTTTATCTCCAAGAAGAGAACTTCTTTATATCAATGGATATAATGAAGTTAAAAAATATCTCGGAAAAATAGGGTTCAGCAATCATAGGCATATTAATAGAATAAAAACATTTTATCCTGAATTAGTTTGCTATAACTGTTCAGGAAGCATGAAAGTCACTTCCAACGCCTCCGTAGCTCAGCTGGTAGAGCAATAGCCAATAGCGACAGTTTCGTAAACTGTAGGTCGAGAGTTCGACTCTCTCCGGGGGCTCTGAAAATCTTTTTTAGTCCTGGATACAAGGTAAAAGAATGAAGCCGATTGTAACTGGAGTGGCAATAGGCTTTTTCGCCGCCTTTTTTCTCTCTATGTACGCGGAATTCCTTTTCACTTACAAACTGCCGTTTGCCTTGATTTACGGCGTCATAGCGCCGTTCCTTTCCGCTATAGCAATACTGGTGCTTGTAATCGCCGACAAGGCCGAGCGCAAAAGAAGCGGGCTTGACTGGTTCGAAGAGAAGAAGGACGAATAAGATTATTATTTCTTGCGCTTTAGCGCATCAACGCCGCTTTTTATTGTCAGCGCGCCGCATGCAAGCACTGATATAACCCATATCCATCCGATTGTTATGACAGTGCCTATTGCCCTGACGTTTTCCTGAAGCCCTGCTATGTCCGTGCCCGGCAGACTTGCCGCGTCGGCACTGCTTATCAGGTTTATGGCATCGCCCAGCATGAAAAGAAGGTATGCGCAGAAAGCGGCGCCTATGACTGCGATTATTCCGACTACAACGTAAACTATCGCGTTTATTTTCATATTTACACCGGCAGTGCCGCCACGCG
>DATDYJ010000094.1:0-2630 GCA_035289025.1 archaeon | reverse complement strand
ATGAAGATGAGCAAGAGCATTCCAGACAGCGCGATATTCATGACGGACAGTGCCGAGGAAGTAAAGAGAAAGATAGATAAAGCCTACTGCCCCGCAACGCTGGAAGAGAACCCGATAATAGAATACATGAAATACATAATTTTTGAGAGCTTCAACATCGTGAAAGTAGAAAGACCAGAAAAGTTTGGTGGCGATGTAACATACACGAGCCTTGCGGATCTTGAGAAAGATTACAAGGAAGGCAAACTGCATGCCACAGACCTAAAGTCCACGACAGCACGGTATGTTAACGAGCTGCTCGAACCTGTGCGCAAGCATTTCACACACGGCAAAGCGCATGAACTGGCGGAGTTCGTAAAGCACGCGCAGGTTACACGATAAAAAACACATTTAGAATTTGTGAAGATGTTTCTTAAGATCAATCTTGCCGTTTTCTATCTTTATTCCATCTTTCTTCAGCAGAGATATTTTCCTGCCAACTTTTGCACCTTTCAGGCAGCCGCTGTAACCGTGGATCTTGCCGTCGGATGCAACTACCTTATAGCACGGATAAAAATCAGGACGATCGTTATGCCGCATGACCTGACCGATTGCCCTTGGCGAGGATTTAGTAGCCCTTGCCAAAGCACCGTACGTAGTTACTTTGCCTTTAGGTATCTTGTTAAGGAATCTTAGAATCTCTTCAGATCTCATAATAATTATCTCATGTATAATTTTTTATAGCCGAAACGCTCAAGGTGCATTGATATTTCGTCATAGGACTTGCCGCAGAGCATCCCGCCCGCTGCCCATTCTTCCTGGGTGACTTCTGCAAGACAGAAATCCGGCATATCGAAATGATTCATCTCTGCTTCGCTTGAAAATTCGACATCGGCTAATACAAGTCCTTCGAGTGCGCCCTTGAATAGTCCTATCTCGATTATCTTTCCTTCATGCTCGTAGTAGTAGCGTATCTTGTGAAGTTTCTTACCATCAACCTGCAGTGCTGTAAATTCTTCTTCATCGAGCGAAATTGTGTGTTCAAACTGTTTTGCTGCGTCATCATCTATTGGCTCCTTCTTTGTCATCTCCATCGTTTCGCCGTTCTTTCTTATGCGGAGCGTGGGGTGGCTTCTTGATTTCGGTACGTAGATGTCAATTATCTCTTTTGATCTTACTTTCGTAAGGTCTTTTGGTATAGTTTTTAGCAAGAAGGTTCTTTCTAGTTCTTTTGGCATTTTCCTAGTTTGACTTCATAGTTTAAAAATGCTTGCGGCAAATATGCGCATGGACAAACAGTTGATAGCTGAAAAGACAGCCAAGTACGTCAGGGATGTAATGAACCATGAGCCCGGGCACGACTGGTTTCACATAGAAAGAGTTGTCAGTATCGCCAAAGTCATAGGCAGACGGGAGGGCGCTGATATGTTTGTAGTCGAGATGGCGGCGCTTCTGCATGATGTGGACGACTGGAAGTTCACCGACGGGTCAACTATGGCAAGAGACTGGATGAGATCCGTAGGTGTAGGCGACGACGCTGCCAAAATAATGGACATAATAGAGAACCTGTCTTTCAAGGGAACAACCCACGACGACAGCATGACAACTATAGAAGGCAAGGTTGTTCAGGACGCTGACAGGCTGGACGCAATCGGAGCTATAGGAATTGCAAGAGTCTTTACGTTTGCCGGACATTCCAACAACCCTATACACGACCCTTCGATAAAACCGAGACTCGACATGACCACCGAGGAGTACAAGAAAAACAAGTCTACTGCAATAAATCATTTTCACGAGAAGGTGCTGCTTCTCAAGGGACGCATGAACACGGCAACAGGAAGAGAGCTCGCGCACGGCAGGCACGAATTCATAGAGAAGTATCTTGACCAGTTCTTTAAAGAATGGGAAGGTAAGGTATAATTATGCTTGACATAAAACTCGTGCGCGAGAAACCGGAACTTATTCTGGATAATCTTGCAAAACGTCAGGAGCCCGACAAGATTCACATGCTGCATGAGCTTCTCGAGCTCGACAAGGAGAAGCGCGAAGTCTTACAGGAAGTTGAGAAGCTGCGGGCAAAAAGGAATACGATCACAAAGACAATATCTGATCTACGTGCAAAGAACCGCGACGCAAGCGCGTCGATGCGTGAAGCCGCGGAAATACCCGATGAAATAAAGAAACTCGATGCGATCCTTGCGGATCTTGATAATAAATGCAGCAGCCTGCTTATGCGGCTGCCGAATATGCTGCACGAAAGCGTGCCTGTTGGCAAGGATGATACGGAGAACGTAGAGGTCAAGAGGCACGGCGCGCAGCATTTTACGTTCAAACCCAGGAACCATTTGGAAATAGCGGAAAGTCTTGGACTGATCGATATTGAACGTGCGGCAAAAGTCGCAGGCCACGGATTTTATTACCTCAAAGGCGATCTGGTCATGCTCGACCGTGCCTTACAACAGTTCGCCCTGAATTTCCTGATAAAAAAAGGTTTCACCATAATCCAGCCGCCTTTCATGATGTCACGCCGTGCGTACGAGGGCGTCACCAGTCTGGCTGATTTCGAAGATGTTCTGTATAAAGTGGATGGCGAGGATCTCCATCTTATAGCGACAGCCGAGCATCCGATGGCAGCGATGCACATGGACGAA
>DATDYJ010000093.1:0-3331 GCA_035289025.1 archaeon | reverse complement strand
ATGCTGTGGTTCCTGCGGTAGGCTTCATGTTGTCAACGCTGACGCTGCCGTTTTTCAAGAGATTATGGATTAAATATTCCTACAGGAATGATTAGTCATGCACATTCTCATATTCGGCGACTCTATAACGTACGGCGCATGTGACGGCGAAGGCGGATGGGCAAACAGGCTGCGCAACTTTTTTGACAGGATGCAGATGGAAAAACGCCTTGATTACTGTCTCACATATAACCTTGGTATTTCGGGCGATACAACACGCGATGTTTTAAAACGCTTTGAATCCGAAACAAAGAGACGTTTCGAAGACGAAAAAGAATTCACAATTATTTTTTCTATAGGATCAAACGATTCAGAGATAATAAACAAGACAAATGCAACACTCGTTTCGGAAAAAGAATTCACAAAAAATGTGGACACGCTGATAAAAAAGGCAAAGAAACTTTCAAAGAATGTTGTATTTACTGGGCTGCTGAACGTCGACGAAACAAGAACCGTGCCGATACCCTGGATGACAACAAGATCCTATAAGAACGACACGATAAAGAAATACGATTCTATAATAAGTTCCGAGTGCAAAAGGAATAAGATTCATTTCATTGAAATGTTCGGCAAGATAAGGGAAGAATTTCTTTTCGACGGTGTTCATCCAAATTCAATGGGTCATGAAAAGATTTTCAGCGCAATGAAAGAATACCTGATAAAAAATAATATCATCGTAATGAAGTAATCAGTTGTAAGTCTTGCGCAGCCAGTTCAGCCACCTTTCGTATATCATGTCGTTGTCAAAAGTCCCGACCTCTTCCTTTACTTCCCCGCTGTATATGTGGAACTTCGAATTCGACTTGACGACCACGTCTGCCTCAAGTATGTCCGGTCTGTTTTTAGCCGCCGCATAGTCAACAAGCGTCTGCATGATCTTCGCGCGAAGATTGATGTTGTCCCACACCGAATCCCATTTACCTTTCCAGTCGCGAACGCGCTCGGCGATATCGTTAAGCACCATCGATTCGCCCATGAGAAGCGTCTTTGTCGGCTTCAGCACGTCGTCCCGTGCCGAATATTCCAGCAGGTTCACGAAGCCGCCCTCGGTCATCGGGTCTTTGATCCAGTGCTTGCGCACCTCGGTCATCTCGACAACTCTGCGGAAAGATCGCAGTCCGTCAGGCGATTTCAGCATGTTCGCTATCAGAATAATATCTGTTGCTTTGAATGATGTCGGCGGCACGCCTAAATCATTTACAACACGGTCGAAAACGCCATAAGCGCTGTCTCCGTGTATTGTGCCCGCTACTATGTTTGCAAGCGCACCTATTCTCATTGCCTCGTACAGCGCAAGCGCCTCCTTGCTTCGCACTTCTCCGATTATCAAACAGGAGTCTCCGAGACGCAGCGCCGTGCGCAGCGCTTCCTCGGCCGCAAGCTCCGTCTCTACGTTAGTGATCACGGACCGCGATTTTAACCGCTCTATGTTATACCCTATCTCATGCAGCTGTTCCGTCGGCAATTCGAGCGTATCTTCCACAGTGATAATGCGCAGCTTCGGCATTATCTGCACCATGACCGCGCCGAGCAGACTGCTCTTACCGGAAGACCGCGTTCCGGCGATCAGCATCGTGCGCGACCCGTCTATTATGAACCACAAAAGGCCCGCGGAAAACGAGTCAATAGCTTTGGCTTTTATGAAAAGCGGCAGCGTCCACGGATTATCACGGTGGCGGCGGAAAGCAAACGCAAGCCCGTCAGGCGACAGCGATCGCGTTATCGCGGCTACACGTGCCCGTCCGCCCGGCACGCTTATCTCCGTGTCCAGAACAGGGTTTGCTTCGTCAAGCGGCCGCCCCGACTTGAGACGGAATCTTGTCGCCCACGCCTCGGCATCCTCGTGGCTGGGCACGATGTTCGTCTCGCATTCCTGATGAATGCCGTGGAAAATGTAAATCGGTGACGTGCCTATTGGCGAATTTATCGCGATGTCCTGTATGTTTTCATCCTGTAGTATGAGGTCGAGAACACCAAACCCTGCTGTATATCTTGTGAGTATGCTGGACAGCTCCTCCAGCCGTTGCTCCTCTATATCGTAATCGCCTGCAAGGTCCTTGAGCATGTCAAGCCCGATGCGGAAAAGATTTTCGCGTATGCGCTCGGGTTGTTCCAGCTCGCCTTCACGCGGCTCGTGCCTGCCGAGATAGCGGCGCGCCGTGTCCAGCAGAGTATATTCAGTTTCGTTCAGCTTGAACTCCGGCGGGATTATATGGTAAAGCTTCCGCACGCTCCCCGGAAGATTGTATATTTCTATGTCAGTATCGCCCACCGTATACCGCTCGATCAGCTCCGCGTTCGCGGGCGGCAGCGATATGTAGCGTGTGTAAATAAAATTCGGCCTTATAGTCGGATGAAAGAACCTGCGGTACAGCGACCGGTCCTTGTGTTCGTTCAGAAACGGTTTGGACATCTGGATGAGTCTTGTATTACCGAGCACCGACTCGATGGGGACCAGTGCCTTTCTGATGTAGTGCTCGTAGCACGTCTTTTTCAGATCTATTTCTCTTTCAGACCGAACGCGGCATTTGCGTAGCTCGCGCAGCAGATTTTTGTACGCCATTATAGGGTCGAATCTTATTTCATTGAGCAGTTTCTGCAGAAACTTGTAGCGCTCAGGCGCCTCGTCATCACAACCCGCGATAACAACATTGTTTATAGAAGTCATACGGTCCTTGATTATTTTTTCGAGAGCCAGAGCAATCTCAAGAAGCATCTTTGATTCGGTGAAGTCGTACTCATACTCGCGCGTGCCTGCAAACACGATCCGCACGACTTTCTTCAGCTCCATCAGCTTGTCGATCGTCGTAGCCATGCACGCGCTGTAATCCTCTATGGAGTCCCCGTACAGTCCGCCAAGCGCATTTATCCGCATCTTCTGGCTTTCTTCGTCGTACTCGTACTCATAGACCATGATTAGTTATGAGCACGGGATTATTAATTGGTTTGCGGACAATGACTGATTATGAAAGATATACCTTTGTTTTCAGGCAAGCTGTCAGACAAGGCTGTTCTAAATCCATCGGATTATATTGGGCACAAGAAAGAGCTAATGGGAATCGGAAATTTCAAGATGCCCAAATGCTGCATACTATGTTTCTTCAAAAGTTTCTACAAAACAATAGAAGAATCGTATAAACCGAAAATAGTGGTCTTTAATGAGGACTATCCTATTTACATCTTCGACTATAACGGCGTTGATATCGCCTTCGTTTACCCGACAATTGGTTCATCCGCAGGCACTGTTCTTGACGAAATGATAGCCCTAGGTGCAAAATACTTCATTTTCATA
>DATDYJ010000092.1:0-12394 GCA_035289025.1 archaeon | reverse complement strand
GCCCGTTGACACCTCTATCTGCTCCAGAGCCTTTTCTATTTCTTTTGCCTGCATGCCAAGCGTCTGCTTCTGGACCATGATAGCCTGAAGCTGCTGGTTCTGCATCTGGAAATGTCCTATAAGATTTTCAAGTTCTCCCATTTTAAACACTCTTCAATTCGACTTATAATTATTAACAATTCTAGTTAAAATATCAAAACTAACGCGCAATGACACGCTTGCGGAAAGGCTGTCTTGTCTTTGCAAGTATCCTGAACCCGCAGAACGGGCAGCGTATCCTGTCTTCCAGTTCAAACTCTTTCCTGCATTTCAAACAAACGTACATGATTATTCTCTCCTATATCGTCTTTCGCTTTGACCTGCAAGGAACATTGCAGCTCCCGATAAAACTCCGATTGTCGGATACAGCATAGCCGCAGCCGAATAGTCTTTCCCTTCCATATAACCTGCTGAAAGGATTGAACCCAATACTGCCGCAAGACCGATTACCTTGAGCACTCGTCCCATTAATTCACACCTTGAATTCAAACGCGCCTGAGGCGTACTTCTTTTCGCACTTCTTGCATTTCCACACGCCGTTGGCTTCCCGTCTTATCGCCACACGCGAGCACGAAGGGCACTTGTAGAGCTTCTTTGACTTCTTCTCAACTTCCCTTATCTTCACTCTTAATTTCTTTCCGTATCCTACTGGCATAGTTTCACTCTCTTTACTTTAATGGTAAGGCTTAAAAACTGAAAATATGAGTTGTTTTTAAGAAATCTTCGGTTATCATGCTGGCATGCATCCATTGGAAGACAAACATGTTATATATCTTTACGGCATGCAGGACTACAGCGACGAATACTGGGGTCTTGCTCTTTACAGATTCAGCGGAGAAAAACTACATGTGGTTTTCCATCCGGCAGATTATGGCAGTCCTATCACAGACCCACAGATAGGCGATGTAACAAACAACGCCCTGATAGAGAAAATGAAAAAAGACGGGATACGCGAAGTTTACACCCCGCTTCACAGTGGCAGAGATTTCTATGGCATACCAGGTAATTGGATAAGCATGCATGAACTGGGTAGTGAGCCCGAAGAAATTGAACTCTGGGTGGAATGGCAACCTGTCGAAAGAGACAGCTGTGAATATAATTTACTTGCAGAAAATGGGGTGACGGTCCTGTTCTATGACCACGACAGGCGTGTTGTTTTACCTTAGTCTGATCGTTTCCAGGTTTCTCGGCGCTATGGACTCGATGCGGAACAGCTTGTGTATCGTGCGCGCCAGCTCAACAGACGCTACGTTGTCCCCGTGGTTTGTTATGACTTTCCTCGGCTTGTTGTTGAAATGCTGCAGATAGTCCAGAAGCTGCTGCTGGCTGCTGTGCCCGCCCATGCCGCTCACCGTGTTTATCTCCAGTTGTATATCCATGCGTTCGCCCGTGTCGAGCTGCACTTCCTTCCATCCTTTCTGTATCCGCTTGCCCATTGTGCCCTCGGCCTGGTAACCTACGAATAGAAGCATGTTCTTCGGATCCGCACACATTTTTTTGAGGTATTCTATGGCCGGTCCTCCCATGAGCATGCCTGATGTCGAGACTATAACGGCAGGGTGCGTGTTTGTAGTCACCTGTTCGCGTTCTTTCTGCGATCCTATACCTTTCAGTCTTTTGTCTATGAACGGATTGCTGCCCTTGTGCAGTATAAGGTTCTGTATGCCCTTTGACATGTACTCGGGGTATGCCGTGTGTATTGCCGTCGTGTCCCATATCATGCCGTCCAGGTAGATCGGGCAGTCTATGTCAGATTCGGCAAGTATCGCAATTATATCCTGCGCGCGGCCGACGGCAAAAGACGGTATCAAAATGCGCCCGCCGCGGTCTATTACTTTTTTGACGTTCTCTATCAGCGTGACTTCAGCGTCTTTGTGCGAAGCCTTTCTCCCTTCACTTGCCCCGCCGTACGTTGCCTCAAGTATTATCGCTTCAGCCCGCGCGTAGTCAGTGAACGCCTTTTCGAACAGCATAGTATTCTCGTATTTGATGTCGCCCGAATACACAATATTGTATAGCCCGTCCCCGATGTGTATGTGGGCGCTTGCCGAGCCAAGAAGATGGCCTGCGTTTTGCAGCGTCAGTCTCATGTCCGGAGCAATATCTGTTACCGACCCATACTCCAGTGTTATCGTATGTTTTAGCATCTCCTCGATGCCCTTTGATGAATATAATGCTTTCTTGTTTTCACGCTGGCAGATCTGCAAATAGTCGAGTTGCATGAGCGCCGCAATATCACGCGTAGGCCTTGTGCAGTACATAGGCCCGCGGAATCCGAACTCGTACAGGTAAGGCACAACGCCGCAATGGTCCATGTGAGCATGGCTGAGTATTACGGCATCAAGCGTCTGGATGTTGAATTCTGCTACATCCAGATACGGATACGGCTTTGCAGCCACCAGGCTTGTTGACATACCGCAGTCCATCAGAACTCTTGTCTGCGGCGTCTGCAGCAATATACACGAACGGCCGACTTCCCGGAACGAACCAAGTCCTGTAACCCTTATCCATTCAACTTCTTTGCCGTCGGAGTATATCTTCTCTCCCAGCTTGTTCAGGAACTTTTTTCTGTAGGCCACTTCCTTGTGAAGCATTTTTCTTATCGATTTGATAAGCTCTGAATCGATCACAGGTGCCCTGTATATATGCGGCGTCCAGAATGTCTTTTCCTTTATTGCTATGAGAGTCTCGCCGCTCTTTCCTATTACAAGCCCGGGTTTCTCGGCGTGGATGACAACCTTGGCAAACTCCGGCTCGAAATAAATATCCTTCACACCGGCTTCTGCAGGCAGCAGTTTCTTTATGAATTCTATCGTGTCTTCCTCATTCATTACTATAGACGGATCAGCCCGCACTTCGATACGCTTCTTGACCTTATTGACTATCCTGCGTATGACGTCGCCGCAGCTCTTGAAGAATTCCTTGTTCTCGGTATAAAGAATGATTTCGCTGCCCTCGTAGAGCGTCTCCGTTATGGCGGCGTCTCTGGGCAGGTCTTCTTTTATCGTTTCTATTACCATTTTGTCTTCAGGATCTCTCATTTGTTATACCTTCATAAAACTTTGTTGAAAAAGTCGGCCATCGTGTTGCCACGATGATCTAGCGGATCGATGTCAAGCCGCATCACTTTTTCAACAAAGTTCTTTCGTAATTTACAATTATTGTATTGTTGTCAGGAAAAATATCACGTTCTTGTTACACTACGCCTTAAATCAGTAAAATTAATATCACTTCAGCAGTTCTGTTACCTTCTCTTCGCGTACAAATTCCATGCCGTTTCTGTCTATTACCAAAACATTTATCTTCTTGCCGCCTGAGAAAACGTCGCGCTCCCTTGCCGACCTTATAGCACGAACGGCCAGCCTGATTCCATCTTCCTTTAGCATCCCGTCCTTGAAGCCGTCTTCCAAAACACCGTAGCAACCGGCGAGCCGCTGCCTGTCGAGGTGAACTTGTCCTCCTCGGCCCCGCCTGCCGGGTCAACGCTGTACAAGTGCAATCCATCACGGTCCGCCCCGCCTATTATAGGCATGAAAATATACGGGTACCATCTTGACTGCGACAAAACGTTGGAAAGCAGTGTTGCGATTGCCTTCACTGTTATTTCCGTATTTCTTGTGAGCTTGTAAATATTGATCTCTGCGCGGACTATCCTTATCAGCGCCTGAGCGTCGCCCACGCCGCCTGATATGGTAAGCGCGACCTTGTCGTCTATCTGGTGTATCTTCTGCACTTCTTTGCCCGCTATAAGCCAGCCCATAGTGGACTTGCTCTCGGCGGCAAGGATTATGCAGTCTTTGCACATTATGCCGACTGTTGTCGTGCCCGTCTTCAGTTTTTGATCGTGTGCCAATTCCATCCTAATCACCCAGAAACAGACTAAGAAAAGTCTATAATTTATCTGGCTTGTCAAGTATTTAAGGCTTATTTGGCTCAAGCGGCAAAAACGTATATAAGCCGGACAGGCTTAAATGCTGTAAGTCGCTTATTGCATCCATGAAAACCGTTTTCCCTTATTTCACTCAGCGTTATAGTTACTCGTGCGGCCCCGCCTGCCTGCGTATGGCCTTTGCGGCACACGGTCTTCAGATCAGCGAAAAGGAGATAGCCCTGGCGACAGGAACATCACCCTCTGGCACTTCAATACAGGGCATGCTTGACGGCTGCAGGAAGCATGGGTTCAAGCGCACATCCTACGAAAACTCTTCTCTGACGGACATAAAGAGCGCGATAAGAAGAGGCGTGCCTGTTGTAGTGAATTACATGGAGCCGAACGACTACGAGGATCATTTTGCAATGGTCGTGGGCGTGGGCACCAAGTACGTCGTGCTTAACGACCCGTGGAACGGCAGATCGTTCCGCGTGGAGAGGAAGGATTTCATGAAGAGATGGTGGGGCTGGACCAACGACAGGAAGAAAAAGATACGGAAATGGATGATGACAGTAGAAAAACGCGTCGCGGCCGAGTAATTCTTGATTGTTTTAAAAATATGCTCTCGCATATTATACTATATACTAATGACGGTATATGAGATCTTGCGGGATCGGGATACGCTGACTTTTGATAAAGATGTGGCCGCAAAAAGAACTGCAAGAATAGCTGGAATTGCAGCCGATTTCTTTAGAAGAATAGGATATGATGTTGAATACGTTTCGGGCAGTACGAATTTTTCGACACGGGAACCCATTAAAAATGAGGATAGGAATACCGCTAAAATACTGGTTGATTACCCGTACAGTATTTCGGATGCAGCTTAAGCAAATCTGATTTCATTACCAAAATCTATATATCCCGCCAAAAGCCATTTCAGTGTTATGAAGAAATGCCCTTATCTTTCTACGCGCCTTGAATGCTACGCCGGAGGCTCTGGTCACGCCAACTGCATGAACCCGACGTTTCACAACATGTGCAAGCACAGAAAAGCCGCGGGCAAACGCGTCAAGCGCGAAGAACTCATCAATATCAACGTTAACAATTAGCAGCTTTGTGAAGGTATCCGTCGGCGTCGATGAAATACTCGTCGTATGCCTCCCCATAAGGAATGCTGACTAAATACCCGTCCGTTGAACCGACGGAAGTTTTCTTCGCGACAGCCTGATTGAAAACCAGCGAGGAGACAGCAGGCGCGGTGCCCCTGTCAATTGCGCCTATGAAACCCGCGGTCTTGGCGATTGCCTGCGTGCTGTCCGCAACCTGCCCGACGTAAACGCCGCTCCCGATACTGCAGCCGAGTTGGCTGGCAAGAACCAGTAAAACGCCGGCAACGCATATTATTACGGCAGCGGCCATGCCGATTTTTTTATTAATTGAGGACATTGGATTAGTTGCACGGCGGCAATAAAAAAGGCGTTTGATCAGGATCTGGCTTTGGCGATTCTAGGAAAACAGATGTGTAAACCCGCAGCCTATTTGGCATGCGCGATAACACTGATTTCGATATCCGCCCACAAAGGCAGTTCTTTCACGCACACCATTTCTCTTGCCGGAAACGGTTCCTTAAAATAAGTGATATAAACTTCATTTATTTTTTTGCCCATTGCCATGTCGGTAATGTAAATTGTTGCCTTGACAATATCATCAAAGCCCATGCCGCCGGCATCAAGTATTGCGCCGATGTTTTTCATTATCTGGTGAACCTTCTCCTCTATTGAGCCGTTGACAAGAACACCTTCTGGCGTGACGTGAACCTGCCCCGATACAAAAATAAAGCCGTTGCTGACAATTGCCTGCGACAGCATCGGTGCCTTTGGTGCTTTTTCTGTTTCTATTTTTTCCTTCATTTTCTCACCTAGTATGCTCGTGCAATACCATGAAAAGCAAAGCTTTTCAGGGCACGCGAAAGCTAGTAAGCTTTCGCGATTCTCGAAAGACATGGTCTTTCGGAATCCCGCGTGCTAATAAGCACGTGCGATGTATACAACATGCTTTGCTTCCTTGCCGCAGTGCAGGCACGGCGCGAAACATTTTTCCTCTTTGTTATAAAGCGTGCCTCTGATTTCGGCACCGCCGCTCTGTGACTTTATCAGCGCCTCGCATTCACCAGAGCCGCACCAGTTTCCTCTGAACCATCCGCCTTTCTCTGATTTTTCTTTTAACTCATGTAAGTCAGTCACGTTGTGTATGTTGCTGAACAAAAAATGCTCCGATTTCTTTGACATCTCGTCTTGTATTCCGTCGAGCAGTTTCTTTACTTCCTCCATCAGGCTGTCATCGTTTTTTAGTTTTCCCTTGGCGCCCAATCTGGTGACGTAAGCAACCTCGCCGCTTTCTATGTCCCTTGGCCCCAGCTCTATGCGAAGTGGCACGCCCTTCAGCTCCCAGTCATTGAATTTGAACCCTGCCGTATATTCGCGGTCATCGAGCTGGATACGGAATTCTTTCAGCTTTGCCGCGAGCCCTCTACACATTTCCTTCACAACATCTTCCTTGCCCTTGAATAATATGGGAACGATGGCCACCTGAACAGGACTAAGAAGCGGCGGCAGTACCGCACCCTTGTCGTCCCCGTGGTGCATTATGAGTATGCCTATCTGCCTTGTAGTCAGTCCCCACGATGTCTGCCAGACATGCTTTTTCACGTTGTCTTTGTCAAGGAACTGAATGTCGAATGCTTTCGAGAAGTGCTGCCCAAGCATGTGCGTCCCCGGACCTTGGCTCACTTTACCGTCTTGCAGCATTGTGTCAAAAACGACAGAGAAATCCGCGCCTGCGAACGTGTCCGACTTCGGCCGCACCAGTATCATTGGCGTTATGGCCATCATCTTGTATATTTCGTAATACATCGCGACCACATGGCCGATAAGCTGCTCTGCATCCTCGCGCGTCTCATGCGCAGTATGCCCTTCCTGCCACAAGAACTCGCGCCCGCGCAGGAAAGGCTTCGTCACTTTCGTGTCCCAGCGGACAATGTTACACCACTGGTTAACTTTTAGCGGCAGATCCTTGTACGATCGTACCCAAAGGTTGAACATATAATACATTATCGTTTCCGATGTCGGCCGCAGCGCATAGCGCTCTTCCAGCTTCTCGCCGCCGGCTTCGGTAGCCATTATCGTTTCCGCCTTGAAGCCCTTCATGTGCTCTTCTTCTTTTTTGAGCAGCCTCTCCGGTATCAGCATCGGGAAGTAGCAGTTCTGCACGCCGTAGTCCTTGATGAGGCCGTCGAACTTCTTCTGTATGGTTTCCCACACGGCGTAGCCCCACGGCATTATCACGTCAAAGCCTTTGATAGGACTTCTTTGATCGATAAAGTTGCCTTTCCTGACGACCTCCAGATACCACTTCGAGAAATCCTCGCTTCTCTTTACAGTTACGCCAAGTTCTTCGGACATATTTATCACTACAAATACAATGTCTTTTAGTTAGCTTTAAGTCTTTTAAGATGTTTGTCGTAAGAAGGGGCGTGGTGTTAATGAAATTTCGGGCAAAATACCTGACTGCACTCACAGGAAGAATAGAATATAATCAGCCACTTGAATTGATAAGAAGCCGTGTTGGAGAACGGGTTCAGGTGGAGATAGCAACGTCACATTGGGGTCTGGATCCAAATGCCTTCGAACATAGATGGGACAGTATGAGCACGGCTGACGGTGTCCTTGCATACGCGGATGACAGCAAAATTAGACTGGATACATCAAATGGCACCAGAGAAATAAAATACACAGGTGTCAAAGAAGATATTGGTGAACACGAGGGAACCGTGCTTTCTCCGCACACATCCGAGCATCTCGTAACACGAATAGTAACAGGCGACGGGCAGAATTTGCTGCGCGGTTTTGTTGAAGAAAATTAAGACTGTGTAGATTCAGAAACGTTTATATTTCAGGAATTCCATTACATAAACATGGCAAAGCCGACAAAGCGTAAAAAACATGAAAAACACAGGGAAGGCAAGATGATTCTGCTCGCCGAGGAGCAGGTCGTGCTGTCAAAAGAGCGCACAATACTTTCATTCATGCGTACAGCTCTTACATTGATCGGAGTCGGGCTTGTTGTAATCAATGTTTTCAAGGGTCTCGAGTCCCAGATAATAGGTTTCGCTCTTATCTTCATAGGCTTTATTGAGCTTCTCGAGTCAATGCGTAAAATACGAAGCAAACAGAAAACGATAAGCAGTTTTGAGAAACGTACGAGCGTTTAATCTAAAGGAATTTCGCCATCTGTACGACGTCTATACCCTTACGATAGTGCTCTTTGAAATATCCTTCCTGTTCGAAGCCGAATTTTTTGAACATATCAATGGCAGGCGTATTGCCGGCTTTTATCCTTGCAATCACCTTTCTTATTTTTCTTTTTTCCATCAGATCAAAGCCGACTTCGAGCATTCTGCTCGCCAGTCCCTTTCTCCTGAATTCTTCGTATACAGAAAGCGTCCTTATTTCTGCCAGATCCACATCGACCAGGGAAATCCTCAGACAACCAGCAAGCCCACCGTCTTCGGCCACAAGAAAAACGTCTCTTTTCATCTTGTCCTTTATGTAGCCCTCGTCAAAAGTCGCGTAGCCCATGTAGTCTGTCTGGGCATGATCCCTGATCATCTTCGCGATAGCCGGGGCGTCTTCCCGCGTGGCAAGTCTTATCTGCATATGAAAATAAAACCACTTACTTTTAAATCCTATTGAATATAACTCAGAATCTGCGGGCTCGTAGTCTAGCTTGGTAGGATCCGAGGTTTGGGACCTTGTGGCCCAGGTTCAAATCCTGGCGAGCTCATTAAACTCCTTTTTCTTGAAAGAAAAAGTAGCTTCCAGTCAAAAAGAACTATTATAAAATGTGGTTAACATGTTCTACGTTTATGTTATGAAGTGCCGTGATAGGTCGCTTTATACGGGATACACAAATGACGTGGAGAAGAGAGTCGCCGCGCACAACAGCGGCACTGCATCAAAGTACACAAGAAGCAGAAGGCCTGTGAAACTTGTACATCAATGGCAATACAAAACCAAGTCCGATGCCATGCGCGCCGAGGCGGCTTTCAAACGGCTTTCCCGAAGTGAAAAACTTAGACATTTAAGTTCAAGCGGGAAACTCTGAAAGATCGGAGGGCCCGTAGTCTAGCTTGGTAGGATCCTACCTTGGGGTGGTAGTGGCCTGTGTTCAAATCACAGCGGGCCCATTACACGGTGATTCGAACTGTGTTCACGCTCAGAAAGCGAAGCTTTCTGGCGGCTCAGAGACCTACGGTCTCTGCAGCAATCACAGCGGGCCCATAATAATTATGAATTTAAAAACGCCTGACCAGATTTATTCATGAGATATATAGCCGCGCTTGTTCTTGCCGTTCTTGTATCAGGCTGCGTAACGGATAATTTTGTTGATGAGCCGCCGCAGAATATCACCATCAGACAGGATTACTATGAATATTCTGTTCCGGCAAATTTTGCAAATTTTACGCCGCTTTTGTTTGAGTTACCTGTCGTGAAATCCCCGATGCCGTACTACGTATACAACGACAGCGAACTCAATCCGTACAAATACAACGTCACGCTCGTCAACATAAAGAAAGCATTCGACGCGTGGCAGAACGCAACAAATGACAAGGTTATTTTCAACAGGACGCTGGAAAAGCCGGATCTGGGAATAAGCATAAAACTGCTTTCAGACATCCCGAACAATACCGTAGGCGAAGCGTCTGCGCTTTTTTATAAAAGGAATAATTACACACTCATAGTCGGCGGGGAAATGCAGATAGAGACTTTATACGGCGGCTCTGAAAACCGCGTCCTGTTAATACACGAGATAGGGCATATAATGGGCTTCGATCATTCAGACAATTCACATAGCGTTATGTTTCCGTACAATGCTTATTCACAGGTAATCACTGACGACATTCTAAATACACTCGATTCCATCTATAAGAACGTGACTGTGTCTTGATTTTAATTTACCCGTTTTTTACGTTCGGGTTGTCAAAAATAAACGCGTCCTGCGCGGAATCGTATCGTATTGTTACGCCGTCGAGGAAATCAAGAGATTTCTTCTCTACAAACATCCTCAGACCGTTTACATTCATTTCCACGTCATTGCCGCCCTTTATGTTGGTAAAATCCATATCGTATGTGTAAAGCGCACAGCCGTCTGAGTACAACCGCAGCCGCACGGCTTTCATACTCTTGCTTTTTAGAACATTTTTTAATTTCTCCGCCGCTTCAGGAGCCACGTCGATTTTTACGTTCTTGTTTTCCTTGTAGTTTGATATTTCCGACAGGATGCCGTCTATATCTTTGTCGCCAAGACCGTTGCCTTTGGCAACTTTTTCCAGAGGCTCCAGAGGACTGAGATCTCTGCCTATAAATTTTATGCCGTGCGAGACCATTATGTCTTTTGCAAAAGGGTAAGCAGATATTATGCTGGATACGCTCATCTGTTTCGATACTTTTTTCCCGAACATAAGAATCACTTTTTCAGGAAGGCTTTCAAGAGACTCATCAGATCGTCTATCTTCCTGTCATTCACTATAGTAAAATCCGCCATTGCTATCGGTCCGCCCGTATGAAGTTTCTCCAGCTGCGCACGATCACGGCTTACTGCGTCAACTTTTTTTACGGGTCGTTTTCTCATATCGACATCATTCTTGTCAAGCTTTCTTTTTTCAAGCCTGGTATAACGCGTCTCAGGAGAAGCATAAATTGCAACAACAACTATTTTTGGATATTTTTCCTTGAACGCAAGATACTCTTCCCAGCTGTACAGACCATCTATAATTACGTCGCCCTTCTTTAGCATCGAGTCTATCTTTGGGAAGTTCAGCGTCGCATACGCCGCCATACCATGTTCATGTCGAAGACTCTCTCGTATCCATCTCTCGTTTTCCTCCGTCGGATCAAGCCCCTGCGACTTGATTTCATCCATGGTAAGCTGCCCGAGACGTATGAACTGAAAGCCCTTTTTGACAAAAAATTCTGCAGCCTCGGTCTTGCCCGCGCCGGGCATTCCGACTATCGCAACTATTTTCGGCATACTCTCACTTTTTAAATTACAGATTTAAATCAATAACATGACTTACAAAGACCTTCTCAAAAAGAAGCTGACGGCAGAAGAGCTGAAGCTACTTCCAAGTTCATTCGATATAATTGGCAACAAGGACAAAGCAGTAGCCATCGTGGAGATACCACAAGAGCTAAAAAAACGCAGTACACTTATCGCGAATGCCATTGTCAAGAAGCACAAAAACGTTAAGACAGTATTGCACAAGGGTTCGCCGATAAAGGGAGAATACAGAACACGCGACTACAGAATAGTTAAAGGCTCAAAAAATACAGAAGTCACGCACGCCGAGAACGGATGCAGGTTCCTGATTGATCCTCAGGTAGCTTACTTTTCACCCCGCGAGAGCACGGAGAGAATGCGCGTTGTGGACAAGGTTCTGGAAGGCGAGACAGTCATGGTGTTTTTCGCAGGCATAGGTCCGTTTGCAATAGAGATAGAAAAGAAAGCAAAGCCCGCAAAAATCATTGCTGTTGAGATAAACCCGCACGCCGTAGACTACTTCTGGAAAAACATAACGCTCAACAAATGCAAACTGATTGATGTTCTTCTTGGTGATGTCAAAGATAGTGTCGCAGATTACCACGCCAAATGCGACCGCGTTATAATGCCCCTGCCGGAGCGGTCGCTTGAGTACGTAGACGATGCAATAAGATGCCTGAAGCCGCGGGGCGTTTGCAACTTTTACTGCTTTTCGGACGAACGTACATTAGATGAGAAGAAGAATAGGATAGAGGAGATAGCAAAGTCCATGAAAAAAAAGATACGTTTCCTGCATGTCCAGAAAGTGCTGCCGTACGGGCCTAAGATCTGGAAGTACAGAATAGATTTCGAGGTATTATAGTGAAAATAAAATCCGTCAAGGCAAGAGAGGTAATAGACAGCAGAGGCAAGCCGACCGTCGAAGCCGAGGTAAACGGCTTCCGTGCCATAGCGCCTTCAGGCGCAAGTAGAGGCAAGTATGAGGCAATCGAGCTTCGCGACGGCGGAAAGCGTTTCGGCGGAAACGGTGTTAGGCGCGCTGTCGACAACATAAATAAGATAATCGCCCCGAAAATTATCGGCAAAGATCTTGACCAGAAGAAACTCGACTCGGTGCTTTGCGACATGGCAGGCAACAACAAATGGAAGCTGGGCGGCAACGCCACGACAGCCGTGTCAATGGCATTTTGCAGGGCTAGCGGCGAGAAGATATACGATACCGTCTGCAAGTTGTCGGAATCCAAACCATCCATTCCCATACCCTTCATGAATGTGATAAACGGCGGCGCGCATGCATGCAACAGTCTTGCTATACAGGAATTCATGATTGTTCCTGTTAAAGCAAAGACATTCTCCGAGGCGCTTCAGGCTGGTTGTGAAGTCTAT
>DATDYJ010000091.1:0-2339 GCA_035289025.1 archaeon | reverse complement strand
GAGCACATGCCCCAGCCGCAGCTGTCGCATGTTACACACCCTTCTTTGTAGCTCACTGCCGTATCGCAGCTTGGGCACGTCGTGTATTCGAATTTGCTTTTGCTCTGTACTGTGCTTCCTGCTGTTGTCTTCATGACTTCGACGTTCACAAAGTGCGCCTTCTTCTCGACGTGCGCCTTTTCCTTGCTCGGCGCAACCAGAACCTGATCCTGTATCGAGCCGTCGCGGAACACCGTCACATCCTTGCAGCCAAGCTGGTACGCAAGCAGATAGCTCTGCCGCATATCTTCGAGTGTCGCGTTGGCAGGGAAATTATTCGTTTTGCTTATTGACGAGTCTACCCATATCTGAAACGCTGCCAAAGCGCGTATGTGGCTCTCAGGCGTAGCGTCCATTGCTGTTACGAACGTCTCTTTCATTTTCTTTGGTATGTACGGTATTGCCTGCAGCGAGCCTTTGTTTTCTGCTATCTGTCTCATGAGGTCCTCGTCGTAAAGCCCCTCGCGTTTCATAGCCTTCTCAAATACGGGGTCGATATAGTAGAAGCTGCCGACCTTGACGTTCTTCTCGAATACCAAGCTGTATACAGGCTCTATACCCGAAGAACAGCCGGCTATCATTGATATGCTTCCTGTAGGCGCGATTATCGTCGTATAGCCGTTGCGTATGCCGTGCTTCTTCACACCTTCGGCTATCTCATTCCAGTCGAAGTTCCATTTGTGGTCCTGCACGGAACCGCGGAAAGGCAAACGCCCTTCTGTATAGAACGATTTGTCGTTGAACGGCATCGGGCCGCGTTCTTTAGCCATCTCAAGCGATTCAACTTTCGACCAGTAGTTCACGAACTCCATGAGCTTCTCCATGAACGCCCGGCCCTCTTCCTTGTTGTACGGCAAGCCAAGATCGAAAAGAAGATCTGCAACGCCCATTATTCCAAGACCGATTTTTCTTGTAGCAAGCGCCATGTCCTCTATCTGCTGCAGTGGCCACTTGTTGACATCTATTATGTTGTCAAGGAAGCGAGAGGCTGTGCGAACGGCACGGCTCATGCCGTCCCAGTCGACGTAAGTGCGCCCGTTGTCTTCCTCTTTGGTGAATGCCCATACATTGATAGAGCCAAGGTTGCACGGCTCATTCGGGTAAAGCAAGACTTCACCGCACGGGTTCGTTGTTACTATTGGGCCCAGATGATCAAGGAACGGGTTGAACTCGTTCACCCTGTCGAAAAATATTACCCCGGGCTCCGCAGACTCCCACGCCTGGTAAACTAACTTATCAAACAGTATCCGCGGGCTGACAGTCCTGAAAACCGCACCGTTGCGCGGATTGATCAGCGGATAAGGCTCGTCCTTTTCGTAGTATTCCCAGAAGTCCGGCATTATCAGCACTGATATGTTGAAATTTTTCAGCGCCTTATTGCCTGCTTTCGCCGTTATGAATTTCTCTATGTCGGGATGATTGCTGTTTAGTATTCCCATGTTCGCGCCGCGCCGCATGCCGCCCTGCTTGATTACGTCGGTCATGTTGTCGTACATCGACATGAAGCTGATCGGTCCGGATGCCGCGCCCGAAGTGCTTTTCACGATATCCCCCTCGGGACGAAGTTTCGAAAAATTAAAACCAGTCCCTCCACCCGCTTGATGTATCAGCGCCGTGTGCTTTAACGTATCCATTATGCTTGATATGTTGTCCTCCACGCCAAGCACGAAGCACGCCGAACCCATACCAAGAACGGAACCGAAATTTGCAATGGCAGGCGTATTTGGCATGAACTGCTTGTTCACCATTATGTCGTAGAATTCGTTTATTGTCGCTTCGTATTCGCTGAACTCCCCTTCTTTTAGCATGTCCAGTAATTTTGACCAGCTCACTTTCATCTGGCCCTGTTTATTGAAACGGCTGTACATTCGCTTGACAGCTTCGAGATGATATCTGTTAAGCACGTATTTGCCTACTGCTATCTCGCCCTCGTACATCACGGGCTCGAAATCTTCCTCGTCATGCGTGAGCGTCCCGTCTTTTGCAAAAACGCGGTTGTCATAGAATATATCGGGCAGCGCCGTATGCACGGCAACTCTTGTAAACAGCTGCTTTGGTGTCTCGACTAATTTGCCGTCGTCGTCTTTTCTCAGATACCGTGCCTTCAGGACCTTGAGCGCGTTAACATCAAAGCGCTTGTCCACTTCGTCTATTTCCTCTTTTTCAAGAACATGAGCCTTCTCTGCGCGCACCTCGGCGCGTCTCTGCCTGTAAATAATATATGCCTTTGCGGTTTTAGCATGACCTGTTTCAATGAGAACCTGTTCCACCACGTCCTGTACGCCTTCAACTGTCGGGAT
>DATDYJ010000090.1:0-2705 GCA_035289025.1 archaeon | reverse complement strand
GTAATCTGACGGAAGGCAACGCGAAAATAGAAGAGGCTAAACAATGAAAATCTACGAGTCTGTTGATGACGTGGCATACGATATACTTCGTAGTGAAATTTCCGGTAGCGAACCGGTTGCCGCAATCATTGCTTACGGCGTAAGAAACGCCGAAGGTGTTTCATATTTTTTACTGCACAAAAACAATTACATGGTGTTCGAGCCTGATGTCATACACTCGAGAACTGTTGGCATGGACGATGCCGATGTAACAAGGTTTATGCTTCTGTGCGAACGCCTGGACAAGATGTACTCCGGCAGCAACGGGACATTTGCCATTGACGATGACATAGCAAGAGAAATGGCGTGGTGTTACAAGAGTTTTTCAGACGAATTACCAACAGGAAAAGTCGGTCATGTTTAACAAATGGAGTTGATTGAACTCAGAATGAAATAAATTTCATCCTGATTTTTAAAACTCAAATTGGAGAGGTGTTTGAAAATGAGTGAAAGAAAACTGGTTATACCAGGAGATTCCCTCGGCGAGGGAAGAGCAGGTAATGGCGCTTACGAAGAGGACGGTAAAGTCTTTGCAGGATGCGTCGGACTTGCAGAAGAAAAGACAGGTATGCATTTTGTTATACCTTTGAGCGGGGTGTACGATCCTAAGAGAGGTGACGGTGTTATAGGAAAAGTAACAGAAGTCACATTCAACAAGTGGATCCTTGACATAAATTCGCCGTACGAAGCGGTTCTTGGACTTGCTGATGCCACGGATGAATTTATCGACCTCACAAAGACGGACATGACAAAATATTTCAACTATGGCGAGCTGGTCTTTGCTGAAATAACTGCCGTTTCGCAGATAAAGAACATTAATCTGTCGATGCGAAACCGCAAATGCCGCAAGCTTCGCGGCGGAAGACTGATAAAAGTCACGCCGGCAAAGGTGCCGCGTATAATCGGAAAAGCGGGATCGATGGTCGAAATGATAAAGAACATGACCAACACACAGATTGTTGTCGGCCAGAACGGCATAGTCTGGGTGAAGGGCGATCATGAAGACATCGCGATGGACATAATAACAACAATAGAGAGGAAGTCGCACGTACACGGTCTTACGGACCAGGTAAAGGCGCTTCTTGAAGAGAAGATGAAACACTTCCCGAAACCGGAGAAGCGATTTGTCGAAGAACACGATGAGCACGAGCACGAGGAAGGCAACCCGTACAGTGACTCATACGGCGGGTGATAACTATGAGTGAACTAATAAAAAACGGAATACGGCACGACGGGCGTAGACTGGACGAACTTAGACCCATGCAGGCAGCAGTAGGCGTTCTAAAGAACGCGGACGGATCTGCGATGTTTAAGATCGGAAATACGACCGCGTTTGCAGGGGTTTACGGCCCGCGAAAATGCTTTCCAAAACACCAGGAAGAATCAGAGCGCGCGATACTGCGTACCAAGTACAACATGTCGCCTTTTGCAACCTCTGAGCGCAACCGACCGGGAACTAACAGACGCAGCACGGAGATATCGCTTGTAACAAGACAGGCAATAATGCCGCTGCTCTTTTTGGACGAATTTCCAAAGACGGCAATAGACGTCCACATAGAAGTCCTTCAGGCAGACGCATCCACAAGATGCTGCGGCATAAACGCGGCAGTTCTTGCGCTTGCTGATGCGGGCATACCCATGCGCGACCTTGTAGCTTCGTGCTCAGCCGGAAAAGTCGGCGAGCACACGGTACTCGATGTTGCGGGCAAGGAAGACACCGAAGGCGAACTGGATCTGCCTGTGGCATACTATCCGAGGAAGAAGCAGATAACTCTTCTTCAGATGGACGGCATAACAGACAGCCGCGAGGTCAAGGATATCATAAAACTTGCAATCAAAGGCTGCGAGAAAATCACAGAGGTTCAGAAAGCCGCGCTAAGGACAAAGTACAAGCTAGAGGAGAGTGAATAATATATGATAGACATAGACCCATCATTTGTTGAAGAGATCGTACAAAACGGCAAGCGAGTGGACGGCAGAGCAATGGATGCGTACAGAGAGATACACATAGAAACAAATGTCGTGACATCAGCATGCGGCAGCGCACGAGTACGGCTTGGCGACACAGAAGTTGTTGCAGGCATAAAGATAGAGCCGGGCACACCGTTTGGCGATACGCCCGACGAGGGCGTGCTTATGGTAGGCGTAGAATTTGTGCCTTTGGCATCGCCGCATTTCGAATCCGGCCCGCCCGGCGAGGATGCAGTAGAAACTGCGCGTGTTGTAGACCGTGCAATCCGCGAGTCCAAAGTAGTTGACTTCAATAAACTCTGCATAAAAGCAGGCGAGAAGGTGTGGATGGTGTTCGTCGACATAAATATCATGAACGACGGCGGCAACCTGATAGACGCATGCTCGATAGCAGCTCTTGCTGCACTTTTGCACGCTAAAGTTCCGCATCTGAATGCAGAAAACAAAGTTGACGACACGAAGACTGCCAGTGAGCCGCTGCCGATACACGGCAAGCCGCTATGTACGACTTTTGCCAAGATAGGAGACCAGATAATGGTCGACCCGTCTCTTGACGAAACAAACGCACTAGATGCAAGACTCACGGTAGGCACTTTCGAAAAAGAGGGTAAGGTACTTCTGTGCTCGATGCAAAAAGGCGGTCAGGAAGGATTCACGTTCGATGAAGTCGAGAAGATGATCCACATGGCAGAGGA
>DATDYJ010000089.1:0-6091 GCA_035289025.1 archaeon | reverse complement strand
AATTCGCTAAATGGCAGCATATCTTCTATCAACTCCAGTGTTTCAATATCGGCCCGTTCGGCCAGATCCTTCTTTGAATGACGCGTCTTGTATTTCTTCACTTTTTCTATCTCTACGTCTTCAATCTTTTTGAAAAGCATCGTAGCCTTTACCGGCTGCCCGTGCTGTATAATAAATTTATCCGTCAGTTCCCTCTTGCCTCCAAGAGATTCGATCGCAGTAGCTGCGGCTTCGGGCACGAAAGGCTCAAGCAGAAGCGAAATCTGGTTGAGAAGATTTACCGTCGTGTACAGGGTTGTCGCACATCTGGCATTATTTGTTTTTACCGTTTCCCACGGCTTGCTGTCCTGGAAATATTTGTTAACCTGCGAGGCAAAAGCCAGTGTTTCGTGAAGTGCCTCTTTTAGCTTAACGTCTGCAACATGATCTGATATACGGTCAATCGTTTGCCGCAGCTGCCACTGCAGCTTGCGCTCATCTTCGTGAAGTTCACCCACCGGGAGGCGGCCGTCAAAATTGCTCGCAATGAAATGCGTGGCCCTGTAGAACAGGTTGCCGTAGTTGCCTATAAGTTCTGAATTTATTCGCTGCGCAAAATCATCCCATTCGAAGTTGCTGTCCTTCGTCTCCGGCAGTATGCTTGCCAGATAGAATCTCCAGTAGTCAGCCGGAAACAACTCGAGAACTTCGTCGCTGAACAGCCCGATCCCCCGCGACGTCGAGAACTTCTCGCCTTCCCAGTTCAGGTATTCATAGCCCGCCACGTAGTGCGGCAGCGAATACTTGCTCGCTGCCATCAGCGTCCCGGGCCAGAAAATTGTGTGGAACGGCACGTTGTCCTTGCCGATAAAATGATAGATGCTGCTGTTCGACCACCACTTCCGCCACTCAGGCACGCCGTCCTTTGTTATGGATATGTAACCGATTGGTGCGTCGAACCATACGTAGAAAACAAGGTTCTCGTAACCCTCCAGCGGCACGCTTACTCCCCATTTCAGGTTGCGCGTTATGCACCGCGGCTTCAGCCCCTCTGAAATCCAGCCGAGCGCGAAATTCCTTGTGTTGGCGGGCCAGTGCTCGTTGTGCTGTATCCACGTCTGCAGTTTGTGCTGCAGCGCGCCGTAATCAAGAAACAGGTGCTTTTCATCGCGGAACTCTATCTCTTTTTTGCCGCACACGGCGCAGTGAGGTTTTTTTAGCTCTATAGCATCCAGCACGCGCCCGCATTTCTCGCACTGGTCGCCTTTAGCACTTTCGTAGCCGCACACCGGACAGGTCCCGATGATGAACCGGTCAGGCAGGAACCGGTTATCATTCCTACAGTACGGCACCGTAAGAGTTCTCTTAAGGATATACCCGTTCGCGTGCGCCGCCAGAAAGAGTTCCTGTGTTATCTCGCGGTTGCTGTCCGACGATGTGTTGCCGAAATAGGTAAAATCAAAATTCCATTTGTTGTATATGGCCTTCTGTATCTCATAGTATTTTTTTGCGTAATCCTTTGCCGTTACGCCCTCAGCTGCGGCAGCTATCTCCACGGCCGTACCATGGTCGTCCGTCCCGCAGATATAAATATTCGGCACGCCGAAAAGGTCAAGAAACCTGTGGAATATGTCCGCCGGTAGCAGCGATCCCGCTATATTGCCCAAGTGCTTCACGCCGTTCACGTAAGGCAGCGCGCTTGTTATCGTCACCCGTTCGGGAAAGTTTCTCAGATTATCACCTAGTACTTGAAACGTCTTTCATAGCTCTTGTGATCGAACCATTCAAGAATGATGGCCATTATTCTTATCTCATCCTTGGAAATCGTATAAATGAGTCGCCATGCATTTGGAAGGTCATATTTCCAAAGGTTGTTTATTTTGTATTTCTTTATGTATTCTTCTGGCCAATATTTTTTAGGGATTTTTATTCCGATTTCAGGTTTCTTCTTCAAATCATCGGTGGCTCGTTCAAGGAAATTGAAAAGACTTGGGTCTTCTAGCTTCGCCTGTTCATATTCTTTTTTTACTTTCTCGTCGATGAATCCCACAAATATTTCTATCACTTAAGGATCAACCCTTTCTGAAAGATTTTTTTAATGAGTTCCGGGTTCCAAACCCAAATTATGCGGCTGTCTTTATCAATTATTATTTTATTAATGCTGATCAGATAATCGAGTATCATACAAAATGTCTGGTACATTACCTTCTTTGGCAGAGCCCTCCAGAGCTCCGTCTTCGTCGGATAATAATCCAGTTTCTGGATAGTTTCCTCTACCATAATCACGGTGTCAAGTCTTGGATAATGCAATATATCGTTTTTCATGATTTATATAAGTTTATATAACTATTTAAATCTAGCTGATCATAAATTTGTTCATGTGTTTCTTCGCGATTTCCCGTCGTTTGTGATAATCGTGAAGATACTTCTCGGCCTTTTTGTACAGGTAAGTCTTCACGTCGCCCGACGTCATTGAGCCGCTCTTGAATTGTGATATTATTTCACCTATTTTCTTGTCGTCGTCTTCGAACATGTAATACAGATACTGGCACGCCACATCCACGTCGGGATTGCCGCCCTTCTCCTTGTGCTCTTTCAGCGTCGCCCCGCCCCCACTGAACGCGCGCATAATCTTTTTCTTCGCAACCTCGGGAGAATCATTGAGGTATATGCACGTCTCCGGCTTGCTTCCGCTCATCTTTCCGCCGAGCAGGCCGGGTAAAAATTTGTGATAAGTCGAGGAAGGTTTGACCATCCCTATTTTTTCCGCCACGTCCCTTACAAGTCTCATGTACGGATCCTGGTCTATGCCGATAGGCACGACAACGGATTTCGGCCCGCCGTACTCTTCGAGCTGTGGAAACAGAATGTGCGCGCCCTGAACCGTCGAGTAGAATATCTGCCCTATGTTTGTATCGTTGTCGAAACCGAAGACGGCTTTAGCCGTCGAGAATGTCACGCGTGCCGAAACTTTCACAGCCAGTTCATACACGCGAGCCGTCTTCGTGGAAATGAATATCTTCGTCTTTTTCGGGTCAAATCCGCATGCAATAAGATCAGGAATGACTTTGTCGTAAGCGTTCTGCGTAGCCTTCTCAAGGTCATCGCTTTTTCGGAACACGTAGGTCTCGTCGTTTGATATCGGTATGAATACGTCCGCGCCGAGCCGCTGAAAGAATAGCGCCTGATCAACAAACAGCTTATTGCCAAGATGAAGGTTACCCGATGGGTTCGCCCCTGTCAGAACGGCAAATTTCTTCTTCGTCTTGATCGACTCGTATATATGCCCGAAGTCGCGATGAGCAAATACAAGCCCGCGGCGGTACATGGGCGGCATCTGTTTGAGTATGCGCCTGTCATCCCTCATCCGCTCGATGAACGCGTCCATCGGCTCCAGCCCGAATCGCTTCATCTCCTCCTCGTAGTTGACCTCTCCGGTCACTTCAGACACACTTATCTCAGCCATAGTTATCACTTGTAGTTTTTACTATAAAAGTCAGATATTCTGTATGTTTTCCTGCGCATATCGGAAAATTCACATCTTTCAAGGACAGATCCGTTGGAGACCAATTTAGACAGTGTATATTTTATAGTCCTTCTGGATAATCCCGTAAGAGAAGAAATCTGAGACTGGGTGGTAAAGGTGTGACTAGAAAGAACGCCCATTATCCGTTCCCTTGATCCAAAGTTGTCCACCAGTCATCTTGACTCAACACCTTGATCAGTATCCGATGCTCATTCTCGGATTTTTGAATCACTTTACAAAACAATTGGCAAGACTGCTTAAATTGCTTCCGATGGGTGCAATGTAAGATTTATAGTTAACCCAGTAAAGACTATAGATATGATTTACTGGGTTCACATATAGCTCACAAGGGAATAATATCTTGTTTGCTTCCTTGTAGAGCTATAAGAAAGTATAAAATCATATTTAATTATGGAAATAGATCCGCGCCTGCCGTCGCACTACAGGCCAAGAGAGGAGCCGCAGCAGAAAGGAGCTCCGGAATATGAAGCGCCCGTACAGCAAGGAGGGCCGCCAATTAAGTCCGTACCCGATGCAGACGGCATGTTTAGAGGTTATGAGCGTCGCACTTACACCGATACGCCGCCCCTGTCACGTGGAGACTTTTCCTTCATAGACAAACAGCCCGAACCGTTGCTGCGCAGATATGCGGGAACTTTGATCACGGGCGTTGCAACTTTTGCAGTTCTGGCGAGCGTAGCATTCGGCGTGCGTGAATATCGTGATGTGCATACACAGCGTGCAGCAAATGTGCAAAACTATACAGCTCAAATAAGAGAAGTTGCTAATCGTACACAAGCAAGTGCTCCAACAGAAATGGCAAATGCTATTAACAACTTTAAATCAAATGAAGGCGACCCGCAGAAAGTCAAAGATTATATGGATGCATTATTTTACACGGTGGGGCCTGCAAATGCGATGAAAGCTCTTTTGTACGCAGAAGCGGGGCCTGCCGCACGTGTAATACCAACAGGTGTCGAATTCGACAGATATGTTGAATACCTAGCAAATAAAAAAGGAATGAAAGTCAGCAGCTACAGGGGAGACCGTGATTCTTTCATACGGGATTTCTACAGCAATCAGTCCCAGGCATTTGCATACGGTGAAATAAACAAATATGTTATTGCAGGAACCGCGATAAATTCAGCAATAAGATCAACAGGAATCGCAGATCGTCAGGTAATAAATGATCTGATGAATGCGGGAACAAGTGAAGGTGAGATGGCGAAAGCTTGGATACGCCAGCACAACGGCCAGTACCCGACTTTTCAGGAACTCGAATTTTCAAGAAGAACAAATTCAATAACAGAAGGCCCGCGTATGCCCGGCAACCAGAACGTTATTGGAAGAGAGCCTGGAATAGTAGATCGTTTGAACAACCCATCAACTTACCAGCCGGGACCGAGAGGGCAGGAAGGTTTTAACAGCGCGGTGCGTGATGCCGAGCGGGGCGCACAAATTGGTATCCAAAGCGCACAGCAGGACATGCAGCGCGTCGGCGATGCCGCAGCGCAGCGTGCACAGGAAGGCATCAATCAGGCTGGACAGCAGCTAGGCAACGCAATAAATGATTTACTTAACCCGAAAAAGAAACAATAAATAATTCATGCGAACACAAGTGAGCCATAAAAATAATAAGTTTCTTTTGGTCCCAAGGAACTTTTCTGGACGAATAAAGTTGCAAAGCAACTTCTTTTTGCGGAAAGAAAAGTTGCTTATTTCTTAACCCCGTAAATATGCACGTACTCCGTGAATCTTTTCTTCACGCGCTCCGTCTTGTACGTCACCTTTCTATTTTTGAATAATTTTTCTATGTTTTCCTGCTTAACGAAATCGGGCGCCGGTATGCCGAAGCTTTTGCCGAACGACAAAAAGTAGAACCGTCCGCCGGGCTTCAGGCAGTCGATCATCTTTGCCACGTAGGCTTGCGGCCTGTCCGTGAACTCCAGCACGCCCACGGCCGTAACCGCGTCGAACGAGTTGCGCGGGAACCGCCTGTCGCCTTTTACGAAAATCACGTTCGGAGCGCCGATCTTTTTTATGGCACGATTCATCTGCTTCTCGCTGAGATCGACGGCAATTACATTCTTCGCTTTTTCGGCCAAGGCAGTAGTGGTTGTTCCAGATCCGCAGCCGAAATCCAAGACGTTGGATTCTTTGTTTATTTTCAGCGTCTTTACAATCCTTTCGGCGTCAGCAGCACCGTACCACACCCTGAACATCCTGTCCCACACCGGAGCAATGCGGTCATAGAATTTTTCCGTGAATTTTTTATCAACCTGCAGGCGTATAATAATATAAAGCGGCACGCCCAGCAGCACCAACAGTAATCCCATTGAGAACACGTAAACAGCGCCCGTTGCAGTTGTCAGCCACATGTAGAGCAGGAGAAGCATGAAAACAATGACGAACATCGGGCCCGTCTTCGGGAAGGGCGCGTTGAAATAGCGTTTTGCGCGCGGCCGGTCCATGCGCAATTTTATCGCCGAAAGCATGACCAGCGAATACATTATTATCACGAGCGGCACGAGCATTGCCAGCAGGAACAGATAATCGCCGAATGCGACAAGTGTAAGGACGATCGTG